>JAXDMI010000556.1:0-2651 GCA_034666145.1 Myxococcales bacterium
GGCGCGCCCGCGCCGACGGGCTTGTTCACGTAGGTGAGGAAGTCCGCGGGATACGTCGCGTAGAGGATCGCGGCCTTGCACGTGTCGATGACCGAGCCGCCGCCGACCGAGACATACGCATCGAAGCGGCCCTCGGTGGCGAACTTCGCCGCCGCGAGAAACGAGGCGTCGGTGGGCTCGATCGCCACCTCGTCGAAGACGGCGACGTCGAGCTGCGCTGCCTCGAGCGAGCGCTTCGCGATCGCGACGTGCTCGAGCGCGCCGACCTTACGGTCCGTGAAGAGGGCGACTCGACGCGGAGCAGTGCGTGCATTCTGCATGCATACGGCAAGGACGTGATCGCCGACCTCCGCGAGGGCGCCGCGACCGAAGACCATGTTCGACGCGTCGATCGAGAACGCGAGGTCACCCGCCTCGACCATCCATCCGTGCGCGCAGGCCATGGGTCGCTCGCTTTCGGTTACTTGCAATACTGACTGCAGACGTCGGCGACGCAGCCGTCGCGCGCCGCGCTCTTCTGCTTGCAGCTCGGCGAGGGCGCGTAGCAGCCCTCGATGCAGTCGCAGCTGGTCTTGTCACAAAGGTTCAGGCAGTTGTCGAGATCGACGGTGCAGCCCGGATCGGCTTTGCGCGTGTCCGCTTGTTCGAGACAGAGCCCCGCGAAGTCCTTGAACTGCTCGCAGTTGCACGAGACCTGCGTCGCGGCGAAGAGACAGTCCGTGCAGTGCATGTCGCCGCGGTTCGTCCACGTATTGCGGACGTCGCACGCCTTGCGCACGTCGTTCACGCCGTTGTTCGGCGGAGGGCTGTCCGTGTTCGTCGCAGGCGAGCAAGCCGGGAGGAGCACGCACCCGAGGCAAACAGAGAGGATCAACAGAAGAAGGAAGCGCTGCACGTCGAACACCGTTCCACGGGGCGCCGAAGCTTTCAAGCGGACGCGTTCCGTGCCGCGACGCAGGCCTTTCCGCCGAGCCGGCAAAGGCGCCTTAACAAACGAGAAGAGGCCCGGTCGAGCTCCCCGTCGACCGAGCCTCACGTCCCGACCCTGGGTCGTCCAACACGACGCAGAGCGGCGAGCGATTACTTGTTGGCCTTCTGGCGAGCCTCGCCCTCGAGCTCCTTCGCCTTGCCTTCGGCCTGCATCTGCTCGTTGCCGATGACCGCGCCGACGCGGTTCTTCACGGCGCCGACGGCCTCTTCGACCCCACCCTTGACGCGCTCCGCGCCCTTGGCGGCCTCCTGCTTGCCCTCGCCCTTCAGCTCCTTCGCTTTGCCTTCGGCCTCCATCTGCTCGTTGCCGATGACCTTGCCGACGGCGCCCTTGATCTTGCCCCCGAGCTCCTCGGCGGCGCCCTCTCCGCGTTTCGATGCGTTGCTCATACGTCGTCTCCTCGTGTGAAGTGTTCGAAGGCCGCGCGTTGCGCGCGGTCTGCTCCACACTGTCGCAAGGCCCATGCCGTTCAGGCCGACGCTGGAGCTGCGCGCGACCTCCGCCGTGCGAAGCACGCGACGACGCCGATTCCAGCGAGCCACATCCACGCGCCACCGCTCGCGCTGCCGATGACGCGACATCCACAACGCGACTTCGGCGCGGACATCCCTGCCCCACCATCCGCACCTGCGCCCGTGCCGGCATCCGCTCCCGCTTCCGCTTCCGCGCTCGCGCTCGCGCTCGCTCCCGCCATCATCCCGAGCTCGGGAACTCCCGCCGGCACGAACGACGCAAGCGTCACGTTCCCGCGCGGCGCATACGCGAGCTTCTGCGCCGCGAGCGGCGCGCTGTTCATCGTGCCCGCATCCGGCCATGCGCTGCCCCACACGCCCCGCTTCGGCTCCTTGCACGCGACCGCGCCCTGCCATTCGTGCCGGATCGCATAGCGCGCCTGGAACGAGCTCGCGCTCGACGGCACGGCGCCCGTCTCGAGCGCGCCCTGCTCGTTCCGCATCTCGCGACCGCCGACGATGGGAGGCGCCTCCTTGAAGACGAGATCGCTGCCGAGGGCGTCCTTCCCGTAGCGCGCGTGCAGTCGCGTGAGGACGAACGAGCCGGCGCCACCGCCCCGCAGGACGACCGTACCTGCGGTGCCGCCGTTCGGCGCGAAATCGATGGAGTACGCGACGGTGCCGCCCTTGGAGGCGCTCGGTGGCGGGAACGTCAGGCTCGAGAATCCGTGCGTAATGCACGCAATGACCGACTTGTCCGAGAGCGTCGAGCCGGTGTCCTTCGCCGCCGTCACGTTTCCGGTGAGGTCGACGTCGAGCAAGGTCGTGACGCGACCCGCGAGCGTGGGGTTCGTGCGGAGCCCGCTCTCGTAACAGAGACGGAAGCGACCGTAATTCTGCCGCACGACGCGCTCGACGACCTCGCGCGGGATGCTGACGTGCACTTCGGTCGGTCCCTGCCGCAGGGTCGGCGCGCTGCTGCCGCGGCTCGTGATGCCGACGAGCCCGTCCTTCGCGGACGGGAGCACGTCGGCTCCGAGCGTCGCGATATCGACGCCCGAGAGCCCGCTCATTCCTCCCGGACACGGGTCGCACGAGCTCGACGGCCATGCGTACTCGGTGACGATCGCGCCGGGCGTCTTGGCGAGCGTGCGATCGAGCAGCGAAGCGTAGAACGCCGGAAAGCTCCCGCGCGCCGACTCCGCGAC
>JAXDMI010000557.1:0-6748 GCA_034666145.1 Myxococcales bacterium
GCGCGGCTCGCCGAAGGTGCGGTGCTCCGCGAAGGGGCGACCCTCGCTCCGCGGCATCGGCGCGGGGGCGCCGGTCTGCTCCCACGCGCGCTTCTTCTGTCCGGGCAGCATCACGGGCGTGATGCGCCGCGCCTCGGGGCCGCTCGCGCGCGTCCGCGCGATCATGCGAGCGAGCGCACGCGTGCCTTCGCCGCCCTCGACGATGCGCTTCGCGAGCGCCCACGATCGATCATCGGCCTCGATGGGACCGCCGACACGCGCGTCCTCCGCGGGCTCCTCGGCGGGGTCCTCGGGCGGCACGACGGTGGTGAGCGCATCGTAGAGACGCTGCTCACGCGTGGCCTCGATGGTCTCTGCGGTGGGCACGGGATCCATGCGCCAGCGAACGCCGGCGCGCTTCAAGAGGCCGGACACGCGATTGAGCATGACCGGCGTCACGAGCACCGAGCTCTTGCCCTTGCGACCGGCGCGACCCGTTCGACCGCTGCGATGGGTGTACGAATCGGGATCCATCGGCGGCTCGGCATGGAGCACGCGCGCCACGTCTTGCACGTCGATGCCGCGCGCCGCGACGTCGGTGGCGACGAGCGCATGGAGGTCCCCGCGCTTGAATGCCGCGAGCGCCTTGTTGCGCTCGCGCTGCTCCATCTCGCCGGAGAGCGAGTCGACGATGAAGCCGGCCTCGGAGAGGAGATGCGTGAGCTCGCCGACGTCCGCGCGCGTGCGAGCGAAGATCAGCGTGGTCGCGTCGGGCGTCTCGAGGAGCAGGTTCACGATCGCGTCGAGACGCTCGTTCGGCTGCACGAGATGCACGAGATGCTCGATGTCGGCGTTGGCCGCGCCGGCCGGCGTGCCCTCGATGCGCGCGGGATCGACCTGAACGCGATTGGCGAGCGCCATGACCTCGCGCGGGAACGTCGCCGACACGAGGTGCGTGCGATGGTCCTCCGGCGCGAAGCCGAGGATCGCCTCGAGGTCGTCGCGGAAGCCGAGGTCGAGCATGCGGTCGGCCTCGTCGAGGACCACCGCAGCGAGCTGCGTGCCGTCGATGGCGCCGCGCTGGAGATGATCGAGGAGACGACCGGGCGTGCCGACGATGATGGCGGGGCCGGAGCCGAGCGCGCGGCGCTCGTCGCGGTAGTTGCCACCGCCGGTGACGGCAGCGACCTTGACGCGGAGCGGAGCGAAGAGCCATGAGAGCTCGACCTCGACCTGCTGCGCGAGCTCGCGCGTCGGCGCGACGACGAGCGCGCGCGGGCGGGCTGCGCCCTTGGGCGACGAGCCGGTGTCGCCCTTGATGGCCTCGCGGACGATGAAGCCGATCGCCAGCGTCTTGCCCGAGCCGGTCTGCGAGCTGATCCGTAGATCGCGCCCGGCGTGCGCGGGGTCGAGCACGGCCTCCTGCACGGGAGTCAGCGCGGTGTACCCCTTCTTCGCGATGGCGCTCGCGAGCTCGGGTCCCAGGAGCGCTTCGAAATCGGTCTCTGCCATGACCTGTGCTCCGTAGCAGTGCGGCCCATGGGCGTGCGGAAGAATCGTAACGAATATCGAGGTATGCTTGCCCTTGACGTGCCGCTTTTGCCCTCGCCGTCGCTCAGCGTGCTCGACCTCTCGCCGGTGCCGTCCGGGTCGACGTCGGGCGATGCCCTCCGCAATACGCTCGATCTGGCGCGCCATGCCGAGGCGCTCGGGCTCGCGCGCTACTGGGTCGCCGAGCACCACAATGCGGCCGGCATCGCGAGCTCGGCGCCGGAGGTGATGATCGCGTCGATCGCCGCGATGACCTCGCGGATCCGCGTCGGCTCGGGCGGCATCATGCTGCCCAATCACAGCGCGCTCAAGGTGGCGGAGACGTTTCGTGCGCTGCATGCGCTTCATCCGGGCCGCATCGACCTGGGGGTGGGCCGCGCGGCGGGCACCGACAACAAGACGGCGCTCGCGTTGCGGCGCTCGCGCGAGCTGCTCGGCGCGGATGGATTCCCCGAGCAGCTCGACGAGCTCCTCGCGCTCCTCGCCGACGATCCGGATCCCGCGCTGCGCTTCGGTCCGCTGAAGGCGGTGCCCACCGGCGTCGAGGCGCCGGAGCTCCATCTCCTCGGCGCGAGCGAGGAGAGTGCGTCGGCCGCCGCGGCGCTCGGCCTCGGCTACGCGTACGCACATCACTTCGCGCCGGGCGGCGCCGTCGCCGCGCTCCGCCGGTATCGCGCCGAGTTCCGTCCGTCGGCGCTACGCGCGGAGCCGCATGCCATCGTCGCCGTGTCGGTGGTGTGCGGCGCGTCCGACCGCGAGGCCGACGACCTCGCGCGCAGCGGTGACCTCGCGTGGCTCCGGTTCGGCCAGGGCCAGCGCGATCTGCCGCTGCCGAGCGTCGCCGAGGCGCGCGCGTACGTCTTCGACGCCGAGGAAGAGCAGCTCCGGAGCGCTGGCCGCGCGCGCGGCATCATCGGCGGCGTGGACGTCGTGCGTGGCGTCCTGCGTGCCCTCGTCGCCGAGACGCAGGCCGACGAGGTGATGGTCACGACCTCCATCCACGATCACGCGGAGCGAAAGCGCTCCTACGAACGCGTGCTCAGCGCGCTGGCGTGAACACGATGATGCGCTGCTGCGGCAGCGACTCGTCGCTCGAGCGGAACACGAAGCCGTTGGCCTCGAGCTCGCGCCGGATCTGTACGAGCGTCGTCTTGTGCTCAGGCTTGATGGGGACCTCGGGATCCTCGCCGCGATACTCGACGAGCGCGATGCGTCCGTCCGGACGTAGCGCGGCACGCACCTGAGCGAGCGTCTGCGCGGGCTTCGGGAGCTCGTGGTAGACGTCCACCATCAGCACGAGATCGAGCTCGCCGCGTGGGAGCTTCGCGTCGCTCTCGGTGGTGAGCACGGGCACGACGTTGGTGAGCTTCGCTTCCTTGACCTTGGCTCGGAGGAGATCGAGCATCTCCGGTTGTAGATCGGTGGCGAGGACGTGTCCGCGCGGCGCGATGCGCTTGGCGATCCGCACCGTGAAGTACCCGGAGCCCGCGCCGACGTCGGCGACGTTCATGCCTTCCTTCACGCCGAGGACGTCGAGGACGTGCTCGGGCTGCTCGGTGGTCTCGCGATCGCTCCGATCGAGCCAGTCGGCGCCCTGGTAGCTCATGGGCGTCGCCAGCGTCCGCCCCATGTACGTGCCCAGCGGATCGACGGCGCCGTTGCCACCGGCGGTGGTCGCGCTCGCGCCGGGACCGCCGCTCGCTCCCGGACCGCTGTGCGTCGCGCGCGAGCAACCGGCGTTGCCGAGCGCGAGCCCGAGACCCCCGGCGAGAGCGACCACGACGGCGAACCTGTCCCGCTTCATCCTGCCCACCGTAGCAGCGTCGGCCGCCACCGCAGGTGCATCCAGGCAAGCCGCCGCGACGATGGTTGCATTGACAACCTCGAACCGTCCGCGCATCGTCGCGGGATGCGCGATCAGTTCGTCGGCGGCTCCGGAATCGTGCTGGAAAAGGCGTTGGCTTACTGGATCCATCGCGTTTACCAGGCCTCGCGGAACGAGATGTTCCGCATGATGCGCGACGACGGCGAGGAGATCACGCCGGAGCAGTGGATCGTCCTCGTGCGCCTGTGGGACGGCGACGGACGGACGCAGACCGAGCTCGGCGAGTCGACGTACCGAGACCGTCCCACGATGAGCCGCATCCTGGACGGCATGGAGCGTCGAGACCTGGTCTCTCGCCGCGCCGACCCGGAGAACGCACGCGTCTGGCGGGTCCATCTCACGCCCAAGGGGAAGGGGCTGCGCAAGAAGCTGGTCCGGAGGGCGAAGGAGCTGGTGGAGCGGACCCAGCGCGGCATCTCCGAGAAGGACCTGCTCATCACCCGTGACGCGCTGACGCAGATGTTCCTGAACCTCACGCAGGGGTAGCCGGGTAGCCGCGTACGGACGGTTGCATTGACAACATGGCGGATGAGGGTCATGTTGCATTGACAACATTGGAGGCTCTCATGACGAACGCGACTCCGGATGACCTGCGCTTCATCGACTACACCGCGGAGACCGCGCCCGATGCGGCGCGCCCGGCGCTCCGGGGGACGGAGCAGAAATTCGGGTTCCTTCCATCGGCGATGGCGCGTCTCGCCGAGTCGCCGTCCGTCGTCGCCGCGTTCGGACGCGTGATGGCGGTGTGGGAGTCGGCCTCCCTCGATCAGGTCGAGCGCGAGGTCGTCACGATGACCGTGGCCCACGATGCGGGCTGCGAGGTCTGCATGGCCATCCACTCTGCGGTCGTCGCGCGCAGCATCGCCGACGCCGCACTGCTTGCCGCTCTGCGCGCTCAGACGCCCCTCGCCGACCCACGCCTCGAGGCGTTGCGGCGCTTCACGATGGCAGTCATGAGCACCAAGGGGGACGTCGGCGACGCCGCGCTCGCGGCTTTCCTCGGGGCCGGTTTCACCAAGCGGCACGCGCTCGATGTCGTCCTCGGCGTCGCCACGTACACGCTCTCGACCTACGCGAATCGGCTGACACGCGCGCCGCTCGACGCTCCGCTCGAGCCCTTCGCGTGGCGCAGGGGAGCGGGAGCGGGCGCGGGAGCGGGAGCGGGAGCGCGAGCGGACGCGGGGGCGGAGGGGCGCTAGGCTGGAGCGGTGCGGCTGCGGTGTACGAACTGCGATGCGTCGTTCGATGGGGAGCGCGACGGGCGATGTCCGAAGTGCCTCCGGCGCACGACCGTCGTGCAGACGATGGACAGCACGGCGCCGCCGCGCGACGGCACACCCGCGCCGTGGCCGGACGGCACGCGATGTCCGCTGTGCCTCGCGCATGACGTGTCGGCGTCGTCGTTCCACTTCGAGATCGAGAAGGCCGCCGCCGAGCGGTGGGTGACCGTCCGCTGTCGTTGCTGCGACGAGTGCCGTCGCCGCGTCCAGAGCCTGGGCTTCTTGCGCGCGGCGGTATTGCCGGTCGTGGTGCTGGGCACGCTGGCGTGGCCGCTGCTCATCGTGAGCTCGCTTCCGATGCGCATGCTCGCCCTATCGCGGCTCGAGTCGATCATGATCTCGACGCTGCTCTGCGCGGTGGTGGTCGGCATCCCGCTGCTCTTCGTCGATCGCGCGAACCGCTCGCTTCGCCGGAACCTCGAGACGTCGTGGCTCTTCCGTCGCGTCCGTGCGCGCGTCCGACCGGCCGCCGCGCCGTCTGCGGACGCCGCGCCGAACGATCACTGGAAGGTGCTCGCCGATCCTCCGGCGAGCGCCGTCGTCGTCGAGGCGACGGATCTGTTGCGTTCCGAGACGCTGTAGTTCGCAACGGATCGCCTGTTTTTACGAGTCGAACGTGCGCAACATGTTCCTCGCGAAGCGCGTGATGTGAACCTGATCGATCACGTCGTGTGCGCGTCGTTCGGGTGTGCACAACACATTCCCCGTTAAATCCTGCTGGCTCGTCGATTGCTTATGGCGACGTCGCGCAATCAGTTCGCGCACGACGTGAGAGGGGCAGTTGATGAGAATCGGTCTTACACAGTTCGTAGTACTCCTGGCCGGCGCGACGGCAGCGTGCAGCGCGTCACATCACGATCAGCGTGACCAGAAGGACGCGCCACAGAAGGCAGGAGTCGCGGCGAGCGCGGTGAACGCGGTCGGTCCGATCGACCAGAGCGACGGTTACCCTCGTTACTACGAGGACACCGCCGGTGTGCGCGTGCAGCAGTGCAACGACACGACCGATCCCAACTGCGCCGCCCTCCTCGGCGCGACTCCGACGTTCTCCCTCGCATTGCCCACGGCGTTCACCACGAACTTCCCGGAGGAGTTCTTCTACGCGTACGCCGCCTCGAACAAGGTCCTGACGCCGGGCTGCGCCGCGGCCGGCGGAAATCCCGCGACGAACCCCGGCATCGCGTTCAGCCTCGCCGCCGTCGAAGGAGCGTTCGCCAACGGCGGCGTGAAGGCCGGCGATCAGATCGCGTTCGGTCGCATCCGCATCGTGGCCTCCGGGCTCTGTCCGTTCACCGCGTACGACTTCACGCATCCTTACGGGACCGAGCGCGTGACGACGAACGGCCTCGGCCAGGTGACCGCCAACGCCAAGGGCTTCACCGAGGACATCGGCTGCAAGGGGACGCCGTGCAACTTCACGCTTCCCTACAGCACGCCGATCCCCGGACCGCCGCCCAGCACGGGCAGCCGCGTCTTCGGCAACTTCGCGCAGTGGAATCCCGCCGAGTCGGCCCCGCCGGCCGGCTACCTCGGCGATCCCGCGACGCCGCACACCATCATCGGAACGCCCAACAACATCTTCGAGGTTCGTAGCGTCGGCGGCGGCAATCCGCCGAAGGGCTCCGGCAATCTCCTCAGGGACGTGACCGGCGCGATCCCGGCGACGACCGCCCAGTTCGCCGTCATGGGCAAGCTCGCCGGCGATCTCACCGCGCCGCTGCTGGGCTTCGGCGCCCAGGCGGTCGGCGTGCTCAGCGCAGCACGCACGGTCACGTTGACCAACTGGTCGCCGAGCCCGATGACGGTGAGCGCGCTCGCCCTGGCGGGCACCGACGCCGCCGATTTCGCGATCACCGCCAACACGTGCATCGGCGTGGCGCTCGCGCGCGACGCGACGTGCACCGTCTCGGGTACCTTCACGCCGAGCGCCCTCGGCAACCGCAACGCCCAGATCGCCGTGACGGCGACGCGCGCCGACGCCGTCGCGCCGCTCCCGCTGAGCATTCCCCTCAAGGGCACCGGCGTGGTCGCGGGCGCGCTCGCGGCGGCCGCT
>JAXDMI010000558.1:0-7526 GCA_034666145.1 Myxococcales bacterium
CGACGCGGTGGTACCACGTCCATGCTTCGGGATTGATCGGCTCACCAACGGAGCCGAGGAGGCGGAGGCTCGAGAGGTCGGCCTTCTTCGGCCAGTCATCGCCCGCGCGGATGAACGCGCGGATGGCGGTGGGCGCGGTGTAGAGGACCGTGACGCCGTGCTTCTCGATGACGTTCCAGAAGCGACCCCAGTCGGGCGCGTTGGGTGCGCCTTCGTACATCATGCAGGAGGCGCCGCACGAGAGCGGGCCGTAAACGATGTAGCTGTGACCGGTGACCCAGCCGACGTCGGCGGTGCACCAGTAGAGATCGGTGTCTTTGAGATCGAAGACGTACTTCGACGTGACGTGAACGCCCGCGAGGTAACCCGCGGTGGTGTGGAGCACGCCCTTCGGCTTTCCGGTGGAGCCCGACGTGTAGAGGATGAAGAGCGGATGCTCGGCATCGAAGGCGGGCGGGCTCTTCGCGAGCGCGAGGGCTTTGTCGCTCGGCTTCTTGGTGAGGAGGTCCTCCCACCAGATGTCGCGGCCCTCTTTCATCTGCACGGGCGCGCTGTCGTGGCCGATGCGCTTCAGCACGACGACGTGCTCGATGGTCTTCGTCTTCTCGAGCGCGACGTCGGCCATCTTCTTCAGCGGGACGACGTTGCCGCGACGCCATGCGCCGTCCTGCGTGAGGAGCACCTTGGCGCCGCAATCGTTGATGCGCTCGCTGAGCGCGTCCGAGCTGAAGCCGCCGAAGATGACCGAGTGCGTGGCGCCGATCCGCGCGCACGCCAGCATGGCGACGGCGGTCTCGGGGACCATTCCCATGTAGATGGCGATGCGGTCGCCGGCGTTCACGCCCATGTCGGTGAGCGCTGCGGCGAGACGAACGACCTCGCGATGGAGCTCGAAGTACGTGATGGTGCGGACGTCGCCGGGCTCGCCCTCGAAGACGATCGCGGCGCGGGTGCGCGCGCTCGTGTCGAGGTGACGATCGAGGCAGCTCTCGGTGATGTTGAGCGTCGAACCGACGAAGAACTTCGCGTGCGGGAGCTCCCACTCGACGAACGTCTTCCACGGCGTGCGGAAGACGAGATCCTGCGTGTTCTCGCGCCAGAACGTCTCCGGATCGGAGAGCGAGAGGTCGTACATCGATTGATACGCGGCGTGCGACTGCACGTGAGCCTTCGCGCAGAACTCCTTCGACGGCGGGAAGCGACGGACTTCTTTCTGGTGCGATTCGATGCTGTCGCTCATGGCTTCTCCTCTACCTTTTGTGAGGCCGGGCGCCAAGATGCGGCGGGGGTCGAGGAGGGGCCGAGGAGGCCGGCCTCCGCGAGGATCGAGCCGATCGCGTCGCCGAACATGGGCGCCAGTTGCGGAGCCATCGGGAGCAGCCCGACGACGAGATCGAGCGTGCGATCCACGAGCGCGCGTGTCTTGTGCTGCTTGGACGAGGCGTCGTGGATGAAGAACAGCATCACGCCCATGTGCAGGCTCCACAGGGCGAGCACGAGGACCCGTCGTGCGCCCGGATCGAGCGCGGCGATCTCGGGGGAAGGGGCGATGGCGCGATCGAAGAGCAGGATGCTCTCGTCGCGCACCGCCCGCGTGCGGTCGCCGAAGATGGATACGTCGGCGCTGGGGTCGGCGATGCTGCGGAAGAGACCGGAGAGGAGCTTGCGATCGCGCGCCAGCACGTCGAGCTTGGCGTGAAACGCAGCGCCGAGGCGCGCGCGGACGTCGTCGGTGGTCGCGAACACCGCCTCGGTCTGCTCGATGCTCTTCGCGTTGGTGCGCTCGTAGTAGGCGAGGACAATCGCCTCTTTCGAGGGGAAGTAATAGTACGCGGCACCGAGCGCGACCTCGGCAGCGGCGGCGACGTCGCGCATGGTGGTGCCGTCGAAGCCCTTCTTGCGGAAGAGCGAGAGCGCGGCCGCGTGGATGCGGTCGCGCGTCTCTTCGCCTTTCGTGGCGCGCGTCATGTCTCTAGCGATAAGCGCGTCGGGGGGCGTGGTCCACCCCTTCGGGTATCGGGGAGCCCGTCAGGCTACAAGCGTCGCCGTCCTCGCAACGGGGCTTGCGGAGGAAGCCGGCGATGCGTTTGCGCCGCGAGGAGAGGGCGACGAAGAAGCGCTCGGCGAGCGGCGCGAAGGCGGGACCGCTGAGTCGATAAGACCATTCGCGGTACTCGGCGAGGGCCCACATCGAGACGAGGAAGGCGGCGGGTCCGACCCACACGTCGCCCTCGTCGCTGACGACGACGAGCTCCTCGCCGAGCCACGGGACGCTGCCGTAGCGTTCGCGTGCGTCGCGTGACTGGGAGGCGAGGAGCTCGAGGGGAACGAGCGTGCGGCTGCTGGCGAGGAAGTCACGGCAGCGGACGCAGAGCGCGCAGGTGCCGTCGTAGAGAACGGTGAGGCGTTCCATGGCCGTCGGGCTCACGGCGCGCCGACGGGAAACGCGGCGTAGGCGGACTGCTCGGCGGTCCAACCGGCGCGAGGTTGCGGAGCGGGGAGGCGCATCTGCGGCGCGACGGGCGGCGGGAGCGTGGCGAGCTGGCTGCGGCGACGGATGCGGAAGAAGAGGTACATGTTGAAGAAGTGCATCGCGCCGAGGGAGATGAGGAGCGCGCCGAGCTTCCATGCGAGGACCTCCGCCGCCTCGACGGCGGTGTTGGCGCCGTAGGCCTTCATGATCAGCGCGGCGTATCCCAGGTTGAGGAGATAGAAGCCGACGACGAGGAGCCGGTTGACGGCCTCGGCCATCTTGGGAGTGTCCTTGAAGACGTCCTCGAGGAAGACGGCGCCGCTGCGGAAGAGGACGCGCGCGAGGCCGATGGTGAGGCCCACGGCGACGACGGCGTACGCGATGTAGACGGGAACGAGGAACGGGCTGGTGACGGTCGAAGTAACGGGATCCATGACAAAATCTCCTGGCGTGCTCGCGTCGGCGAGGTTCTCTTGTGCAGGTTGGACGGCGCATTGTTGAACGTGTTCAATTTATATTTGAACACGTTCAAGTTATCGCGCCGATGGGTAGCTAGGGCCAGCAGCGCCGCGGTCAAGTCGGCTCGGGACCGATGACCCAGGGTCGTGATGCGCTCAACGACCCAGGGTCGGGGGGTGACGCAACGACCCAGGGTCATTTTGGCGCTCCTGACCCAGGGTCGTTGCGCGGGTGGCTACAGCGCGCGGTAGTAGACGACGTCGCCCGACTCGAGGACGGCGGAGGCCGACGTCGCGTCGGCGCGGCGCGCGTAGCCGTGGGCTTCGTAGAGCGCGATGGCTTCGCGGAACACGACGCGCGTGCGTAGACCGATTTCGCGATAGCCACGCGCGCGCGCGGCTTCGTGGAGCGCGGTCATCAGCGTGCGGCCCGCGCCACGGCGGCGGGCGTCCTTCGCGACGAAGACCTTCGACACCCACCCGACGCCCGGTGCGCCTTGCGGCCCGATGCTCGCAACGCCGATCGCTCGGCCGCTCGCCGCATCCACCGCCACGAGGTCGTCGTTCTCCGGCTTCGCGCCGAAGGTGGCGACGTCGGCATCGCGGCCCTCCGGCTCGAACGGCAGGCCGTACTCCGCCAGCGCGTCGCCGATGATCTTCGCCGCCGCCGCCGCGTCTTCGGGCGTCGCGCGACGCAGGAGGAGCGCGCTCGTCGCGACGGTCAACAGCCCGGCGCTCGCGAGATGCCCAGCTTCAGCCTCGCGATCTCCTGCAGCTCCTCCGCCATCGACAACACTGTGCGGCTCGCTTCACGCGCCGCCGCTTGCGCATCGTCACTCGTGGCGAGCTCGAGGAGCAGCCGGCGACCGAGGTCGTGATGATGCTTCTCGTCCGGCTGAATCGTCTCTTCGTAGAGACGCGCCGTCGCCTCGTCGCCCGTCACGCGACAGAAGCGCACGAACTCGGCATTGCGAACCACCGCCAGCGCTTCGCGCGTGAACTGTCCCGCCGCCACGCGCGCCACGGTTCCTTCCAAAGCGAGCAGCCACGCGAGCAGCGGGCTCCTACCCGCCGCCAGCGGATCGTGCTTCGCCGTGTCGACGCCGAGCTCCGCGAGCCGCGCCTGGATCATCCGATAGTGCTTCGCTTCGTCGCCCGCCTGCCGCGCCAGCGCGAGCTTCACGTTCACCTCCGGCGTCGTCGCGATCCATGCCGCGGCGCACTCCGTCGCCTCGATCTCGTTCTTCAGCGCGAGCATCAGGAGCTTCGGCACCGTGACCGCGTCGCTCGGCTCGCCCGCCGAGGCCGCGCGCGCGATGCGCTCCAAGGCTTCCTGGTTCTGAGCATCGAGCTCGGCGACGAAAGCTTCGGGGGAAAGCGACATGAGATGCGCCAGCTTAGCCTCCGATGGCGCCCACGTCGCGCGGCGCGATACGCTCGAGGACGATGCCCGCCGCCCGCCTTCGCTCCCTTCACGCTCTCTCTCCGGCGATCATCGTCGTCCTCGCGGGCGTCGCCAGCATCTGCGTCGCGGGAGCATGCGGCAGCAGCGGCGACGCGACACCCGGCCCCCACGCCAACGACCCGGACAGTGCTGCTCCGACCGCCGACGCCGCGGCTCCCGACGACGAAGGCGGTAGCGATGCCGCCGTCGCGCAGGACTCCGCCATGGTCGACGCATCGCTCCTCGCGCCCGGCTTCGTGTATCGCGACGTCAACCATGTGCTCGGGACGGGGCAGAGCCTCTCCGTCGGCACGCTCGGCACGCCGGTGCTCTCGCTCACCCAGCCCTATGCGAACGTCACGTTCGTCACCGGCGTTCTCAGCGGTGGCACCGGGCTCACGTCGTTCATCCCGCTCGTCGAGAAGACGGTCGAGACGCACTCCAGCTCGTTCGCGAATCTGATCACGATGATGGCGCGCGACGTCATCCTCGTCGGTGCGCCTGCGGGTCAGACGAGCCATGACCTCCTCATCAGCCAGCACGGGATCGGCGGTCAGCCGTATTCCGCCATCAAGAAGGGCGGAACGACCACGTGCTACGCGGACGGCATGGCGCAAGCGAAGGCCGGTCACGACCTCGCCGTCGCCGCCGGCAAGTCGTACGTCATCCGCGCCGTCACCAACGTGCACGGTGAATCGGATCACATCGCGTTGAACTCCGCCTACGAGGCGAACCTCCTCCAATGGCAGGCCGACTACGAGGCCGACGCGAAGGCGCTCAGCGGTCAAACCGAGCCGGTGCCGATGCTCCATTCGCAGATCAGCAGCTGGACGCGCTTCAACAGCTCGACGACCAGCCAGATCCCCGCCGCCCAGCTCGCTGCGCATGTCGACTCGGCAGGCAAGGTGGTGCTCGTCGGCGCGAAGTATCACCTGCCGTACGTCGCCGACGGCGTGCACCTCACGACCGAGGGCTATCAGCACATGGGCGAGGACTACGCGAAGGTCTATCGCCGCGTGATCCTCGAAGGCAAAGCATGGGAGCCGGTGCGTCCGAAGACCGTGACGCGTGCGGGCGCCGTCGTGACCGTCACCATGCACGTGCCCGCTCCGCCGCTCGTGCTTGACACGACGCTCGTGACGGATCCCGGCAAATTCGGCTTCGAGTGGGCCGACGACGGTCCCACGACGCCGACCATCACTTCCGTCGCGCTGAGCGGTCCGGACACGGTCGTCGTCACGTTGTCGGCGACTCCGACGGCGGCGCACCCGCGCCTTCGTTACGCGTACACGGGCACGGCCGGCGCGCTCGCCGGTCCGACCACCGGACCGCGCGGCAACCTCCGCGACTCGGACGCGACGCCGTCACGGAACAACTACAAGCTGTACAACTGGTGCGTGCACTTCGAGGTCGCCGCTCCGTAGGCGAGCACGCCGCGCTTCAGCGCGGGCCTCGCCTCGGGGTCACTGCGCCTTCTTCGGCGGAACGAAGCCCGGCGGAAGACCAGGCCTGCGACCGGGTCCGCCCGGAGCGCCGAGAGGCCCCCCGGGAATACCGCCGGGCGGTCCGCCCATCATGCTGGCGATGAGCGCGTTGAGCTCCACGATCTGGAAGTCGGGCGGCACCGAGAAGTGGTTGTCGGGGAGCTTCTTCTTGTCGACCTTCGTGACTTCCATGCGTCCCTCCTCGACGTTCTTGTCGTCGAACGAGACGACGCGCAGCGGGAGGTGATTGAAGTCGGAGACCGCCGCGATCGCGGCGAACGACGGCGACTGAACCGCGAGATCGGTGAGGTCGATCCACTTGATCTTCTCGGCGAGGCACGCCTCGGCGTGGCTCGTCTTCGAGGTGATCTTCCAGATCTCGCAGGTGTAGCCGGCGACCGTGTCCTTCTTGCCGGTGTTCTCGATCTTCGGCGGCTCTTCGGTGTGACCCGCACCCGCGGAGCCGCCGGGGCCCGTCGGAGGCTTGAAGCCGCCCTTCGACTTGTCGAAGTCGATCACGACCGCCTTCTTCTGCGCGGTGATGAGCGCGTAGCCCTTCTTCGCCGGCGGATCGACGATGAACGCGACGCCGCCGGCGAGCATCGGGTTGCCCGGAGCGAGGTCAGCGCCGGCATCGATGCGCACGCGCGGTGTCTTGAGGCCGAGGAGGAGCGACTTCGGAGCTTCCTTCGCGGCCGTCGGGCTGCTCGGTTTGCTCGAGACGTTCACCGTGATCTCACCTTCGAATGTCGAGTCGAAGATGGAGCCGAGGCCGCCGCCGGTCGAACCGCCGTCGCCGTCCTTCTTGCCGAGCCCGAGCTTGTCGCAGCCCGCCGTCATCGTTGCCGTCGCCGCCGCGACGAGGAAGAGCCCCGTCGCGAGCGCGCGTTCCCCACGCGTCCCCCCCGAGCGACGCATCAACCGTGTCCGCCCTTCACGGCTTCGATACGTGCGAGGAGGAGGTCACGATGCAGCTTGAGTGCGCGGGGCATGGCAGTGCCGAGGGTATCGAAGAACTCGCCGTACGATGCGAGCTCTTTCTCCCACTCTTCGAGATCGATGTGCGTCGCGTCGTCGACCTTCTCGTGCGCGATGTCGAGACCCGAGAGATCGAGGTCACCGGCCTTCGGCACCCAGCCGAAGATGGTCTCCTGGCCGCCGACGCGCAGGCGCGCGCGGTCGACGATCCACTTGAGGACGCGCATGTTCTCGCCGAAGCCGGGCCAGAGGAACTTGCCGTCCTTGCCCTTCCTGAACCAATTGACGAGGAAGACCTTCGGCGGGTTCGTGATGTTCGACTGCATCGCGAGCCAGTGCTGGAAGTACTCGCCCATGTTGTAACCGCAGAAGGGGAGCATCGCGAACGGGTCGCGGCGCACGATGCCGACCTTGCCGGTGGCGGCGGCCGTCGTCTCCGAGCCGAGCGTGGCGCCGAAGAAGACGCCGTTCAGCCAGTTGAACGCCTGCATGACGAGGGGGATGGTCGTGGCGCGACGGCCGCCGAAGATGATGGCGCTGATCGGGACGCCGTCCGGATCGTCGGCGAACTTCGAGAGCCACGGGTTGTTCTTGGCGGGCGCGGTGAAGCGCGAGTTCGGGTGCGCGGCCTTCTCCGTGGACTTGTTCGTCCAGGGGTTGCCCTTCCAGTCGATGACCTCGGCGGGGAT
>JAXDMI010000559.1:0-2632 GCA_034666145.1 Myxococcales bacterium
ATCATACGTCAAACCAGAACACACAAACTCACAGTAGATCACTATTTAGATCATCAAAACAACGATGAGCGCGCCGAGCGCGTTGCGCGCGACGAGCAGCGACGTCGGCGTCGCCTCGCCCGCTTCGACGGCGGCCTCGCTGCCCTTGGCGAGGCGAATGGCGGGACGCAGCAGCACGAAGGCGCCGATGAGCGACACCGCCCAGAAGAAGATGCGGAGCGGGGAGGGGAGGGTGATGACGCTCGCGACGGCGCTCCACGCCACATCGAGCCCGTGCGCGACCAGGGGATTGGCGAGCGCGAACACGCCGGCGAACACGACCGAGAGCGCGAGCGGAATGACGATGGGGAGGATCGAGATGTTGCCGACCCGCGTGCGCGCGGCGATCCGTTGGACGCCGGCGACGGCGGCTCCGACGCGAGACGGCATCTTCGCGATCGCGGAGAGCGCCGAGACCATGGCCTCGGGCAGGAACGTCCTGCGGGCGCGCAGCGTGAGCGTGAAGAGGACGAGCAACGCCAGCCCAGAGATCACCGTCCCGGTGGTCGGGTCATAGGCGCACCGAGCGCCGACGGCGGCGAGCAACCCGGTGATGACCACGAGCCGGATCGAGGTGCGGCGCGCATGCGCCGCCATGGCGAGCGCGGCGGGTACGACAAAGAAGAGGAGGGCGAGGCCGAAGCCGCCGATCGCGAGCCCGTGCCGGCTGAAGAGGGCGACGTCGACGGCGACCGCCACGGCACCCGCCGCTGCGAGCTCCTTCACGCGGAGCGGAGCGGGACGCGGCGCCGGTCGCGGCGGAGGCGGCGGCACCCACATCTTGACGTTCCGATAGGGGGGAGACCCCACCCATTGTGGATGCGCGACTTGCGGTGCGAGATACGGGTTCGGTGCTTGCGGCTCGGTCGCGCCGGGAGGCGGTGCAGTCTGCATGACAGTCTGACGCCCGAGCGCCTCCGAACATTGCCGCTGCCGCCGTCGCGCCGCGACCGGTCGCTGCCGATCCGCGACCATTCACATGGCCGATGCGAACAGGCCGGTGTGCAACTTGATCGACATCTCGTTTGCGCTGTGATCTAAAGGGGTCCGTGCGATCGAATCACGACGTCGGCTCCGGCCTGCATGCGCAGGCACGGGGTGGATGGGTGGATGGAGATCGAGTCCCTGCCGCTCCCTTCAGCGAGTCGAGGCCCATTCACGTGGCCGCTCGACACCGTCCTGTGCAGACCGCACAGATCGGCAGTGGCTCGAATCTCTCGAATCCCAATGGCCTCCAGACAACGCAGACGGCGTGTGTGCCGTGCATCCGTCTCTTCGCGGACGAGGTGGTCATCCACCGAACCGAGGGGCTCGGTTCCGTCTTCGAGACCGAGAGGGTGCCGCTCCTCGAGCTGTCGTTCGAGTACGACGGGATGCGTTACCTCGCCTCCGATGCCGACGGCGTCGAGGACGAGAGCGAGAACGAGAGCCGCGATCTCGACGGCGAGCGACGCGCGCGTCGCTTCCTCGAGAGCTTCGGCGCGGTGCCGCTCGACTGCCTCGATGACTGGGCGACGTCGGTGCATGCGGACTACGCGGTTCGTTGCGAGGGCAACGTCCACGACTTCTGCGCGTTCAGCGCGTACGTCGTTCCGCAGCTGCGCGCGCTCGGGTGGGTGGTCGAGATCGATCGCGACTATCCGTTCCGCGTGGTCGACCGCGAGCCCGCCTGGTACGCGAACGTCGAGAGCGTGTCGCGTGACGGCGAGACCAGCCAGCGTCCGGACTGGTTCGGTCTCGAGCTCGGCATCGATCTCGACGGCCGCCGCGTCAACCTGCTGCCCGCGCTGATCGAGCTCATCGAACGGTCGAACGGCAAGGGCTTCACCGAGCTCGCACAGAGCGCGAAGAAGTGTCTCGCGCTTCCCGTCGGCGACGGCCTCTATCTCCCGGTGCCCGCCGAGCGCGCGCGCGCGCTCCTTCGCGTCCTCGCGGAGCTCTGGGAGGGCGCAAGCGGCGAGAAGGGCCGCGTCGAGTTCCCGCTGGTGCGCACGCCGGCGCTGCTCGCGCTGGACGAGGCGTTCGCCGCCGACGGCGCATCGCTGACGATGGGCGGCGATGCCGCCGGCCGCGCCCGCGGATGGGCCGAGCAGCTCGTCGCGCCGGCGCTCGTCGAGGTCGCGCCTCCCGCGGGCCTCAACGCACAGCTCCGCCCTTATCAAGTCGAGGGCCTGACCTGGCTGCAGAACCTGCGCGCGCGTGGCGTGGGCGGCATCCTCGCCGACGACATGGGTCTCGGGAAGACGCTCCAGACCATCGCGCATCTCCTCACCGAGAAGGAGCAGGGGCGTCTCGATCGACCCGCGCTCATCGTCGCGCCGACGTCGCTCATCTCGAACTGGTCGCGTGAGCTCGCGAAGTTCGCGCCGAGCCTGAAGGTCCATGTCTTCCACGGCGCCGATCGCCAGTGGGACAAGGCGGCGGGCGCCGACATCGTCATCACGAGCTACCCGATCCTGTGCCGTGACGAGGAGCTGGTCGCGAAGACCGCGTACCACATGGTCATCCTCGACGAGGCGCAGACGATCAAGAACATGCGCAGCCGAGCGCACGGCGCAGCGCGCGCGATCGATGCCGAGCATCGGCTCTGTCT
>JAXDMI010000560.1:0-9478 GCA_034666145.1 Myxococcales bacterium
GCGGGATTGATGGTGACCGACGCGCCGTAGCTGAGGACGCCGCCCGACGAGATGAAGAGGAGGCCATGGCCCTGGAGCGCCGTGGCGGGGACGAGCCACGTCGCGGTCGTGTCCGTGAAGTCGAGGATGGTGCCGGGAACGACGGCGTCGCCCACGTCCGACACCCACAGCGCGAGCGGATGGTTGGTGGCCGACGACGCTTGCGTACCGCCGCTGCCCTCGGGTCCGTTCGCGAAGCCGCTGCCCGTGATCTCCACCTTGGAGCCGCCGGTGACGACCGCGGGCACGGCGGTGATGATCGGGCGCGCGCCGAGCGGCGCGCCGTCGTCGTGGATCGACGCCAGCGGCGAGGGAGACGCGATGCATGCGCCATGACACCCCGAGCCGCCGCTGAGGACGAGCTCGCCGGTGCCCGCGAGGGTCAGCGCCGCGCTCTCGCGGGCGGCGTTGTTCTCGGTCGCGACCTGCACGAACGACGCTGTCTGCGGCGACGTCGCGAGCGGGTCGAACATGGTTTGCGTGTTGCTGAGGCCGTCGAGCGGCAGGAGCCCTCCCGCCGAGACGAGGCGGCCATCGGGCTTCGTCGCCCAGAGCATCTCCGGAAATTGCGCGGCGATCGCGGCCGCGAAGCTCCATGTCTCGGTCACCGGATCGAAGATGTCGGGCGCGAGCGTCGCGCCGCCGGCCACGAAGACGCGCCCGCTGGGCAGGAGATGCGCGGTGCGCCCGTCACGCGGCGAGCCCGAAGGCTGCGTGAGCTTGAACGTCTTGGTGAGGGGGTCGTAGATCTCGGCGGTCGCGTCGCCGCCGCCCACGATGAGCACCTTGCCGTTCGGGAGCACCACCGCGCCGTGGTCCTCACGTGCCGTGCTCATCGCGGGGAGCACGACGAACGTCTCGGTGACCGGATCGAAGAGCTCGGCCACCTTCGATGCGCCGTCCGCGGCGCATGTACGAGACACCTGAGCCTTCGCCGTGCAGCCGCCGGTCACGAGCACCTCACCGGAGGGAAGCAGCGTGGCAGCGTGGTTCATGCGCGCCTTCGACAGCGCACCCACCGCGTGCGAGCGCGCGCCGATGGCGGCCGTCGGGTCGTAGATCTCCGCGGACGCATGGATGGTGACGGGCGTCGCGGTCGCCCCGCCGGTGATCAGGACCTTGCCGGACGCGAGCGTCGTCGCGGTGTGACGCGTGCGCGGAACGCTCAGGTCTCCGCCGGCGGTGAAGAGATCGGTGGTCGGGTCGAAGAGCTCGATCGACGTGATGACCGGAGCGATGACCTGCGCGCTGGTGCCGCCGCCGCTGATCATCAATCGCCCGTCGTGCAGGCGCACCGCGGTGTGTGCAATGCGGGGCGTGACCATCGGGCCCGCCGAGTCGTGGAATTTCCCGACGTACGATCGGCGGTCGATGGTCGCTTGCGTGCCGCCGATGACCAGCACGTCGCCGCCGGGAAGCACCACCGACGTCGCATCGAGATGACCGAGGGCGGTGGGCCCGTCGGTGGCGATCGAATCGGGCGGGCCGACGGTGACGAGCTCGGCGGTCTTCACGCTGTCCATCGGCCTGCCGCCGGCGTAGACGATGTCACCGCTAGGCAAGAGCGCAGCCACGGGGTCCGTTCGCCCGAACACGAAGGATCCGACGGGATTTCCGACGCCGGTGTCGACGTCGAGCATCCACACCTTGCCGAAGCAGGCTTCGAACCCCGCCAAGGCGCAACCGTCGCCCGCGGCGGTGAAGAGGCGTCCGTCGCGCGCGCGCGTGATCACCGACGCGCCGACCGTGGCGAGCGGAGGGCTCGCGGGCGCCGTCGACCATGCGCCGGCACCGCTCGCCGCGGCGGGGTCGAAGATCTCCGCGGACTGCGTCCCGCGGAACAGCACCTTGCCGGTCGCGAGCGTGACCATCGTGGTGCCGCCGGTGGTGACGCGCGCCGAGGTCGGAGCCCACGTCCCCTTCGCCGGGTCGTACAGCTCGGCGGTGCCACCCGCGCTCTCGCCGCCCACGACCAGGACGCGTCCGTCACGCAACCTAACCGCGGAGTGCGAGGTGCGCGGCTTCGACATCGGCGCCGTGGGCGCGAACGTGCGCGTCACCGGATCGAACAGCTCCGCGTCCGCGCTGCCGCCACCCGCGAGCAGGACCTTGCCGTTGCCGAGCACCGTCGCTGTGTGGTGCACGCGCGATACCGTCATGTCGGGACCGAGCGTCACCGTGCCCGAGTACGGATCGAGGAGCTCCGTGCTGCGCGGCGTCGAGCCTCCGCCGGCGACGAGGAGGCCGCCGGTCCCGAGGAGCGTCGTCGTGTGGCCCGCGCGGATGCGGATGGGCGCCAACGCGCCGCCCCAGGTGAACGCGGAGCGCGTCGTCGCCACGTGCTCGGACGCGGTGCGATCGGATCGACCGGTGCGATCGCCGCGATCACCGACCGACGTGCACTGCAGCGACGCGGTGCCGGATATCGCGCCGGCCGTCACGAACGCGAGCGTCAGCGCACGGCGAGAGTGTCGCGCGAAGACGCCGGTCATCGGGGGACAAGATACTCCGAAACTCTCCACGAAATCGCGGCCAACGACGCCTCGACGCGGTCCTTGACGCCCGCGCCTCCGACGACGACATTCGGGGCTCGTCTTGCCCTCACCCGTGAAGCGCCTCCTTCATGCGCTCGCCGGCGGCGATCACGCCTCGCCCGCGGGCCCCCTCGCGCAGGCCTACGCCGAGGCAGCGCGCGAACGCGGCGTGCCGAGCGACTCCGAGGCCGCAAACCTCGCCGCGCTCCTCTCCGCGGCGTACCCGGCGCTCCGCCAGCAGATGCTGACGCGCCCCGAGGACGTCGTCGCCATTGCGCACGGCAAGATGCGGATCGCCCGTGATTTACGGTCTCTGAGGAGGCTCGGCCTCTCCTTCGTCGCGAACCTCGGTGATCCGGAGGCCGTGCGTCGCGGCCTCCGCCTCTTCGCGCAGCGCGAGCGTCTGCGGGTCGCCGCCCGCGAGCTCCTCGCGAGCGAAGGCGGGGAGGGTGGCGACGTCGACACCACCGCGCGCGAGCTCTCCGATCTCGCGCAGGTCTGCATCGAGCTCGCCACCGACGAGGCACTGCGCTGGGCGGAGCTGCGGTTCGGCACGCCGGTCACCGCCGACGGCCGGCGCTGCGCGTTCACCGTGCTCGGCATGGGCAAGCTCGGCGGTCGCGAGCTGAACTGCGGGAGCGACGTCGACCTCCTGCCGTTCTACGAGACCGACGAGGGCTCGGTGCGCAAGGGCGCGGTCATCGGGCAGGCCGACAGCGGGGGCGGGGGACAGGCCGAGGTCACCGATCAGACGCTGCACGAGCACTTCGCGCGGGTCACGCAGCGCCTCACCGCGACGCTCGAGGACGCGACCGACGAGGGCATGTGCTGGCGCGTCGACCTCCGGCTGCGTCCCGAGGGCGCCCGAGGTCCGCTCGTGAACTCACTGCATGCTGCCGAGCGTTACTACGAGACGTGGGGACGCACGTGGGAACGCGCCGCGCTCCTGCGCGCTCGTCCGGTAGCGGGCGATCTCGCGTTCGGCCAGACGGTGCTCGATGCGCTGTCGCCGTTCGTCTGGCGCAAGGTGGTCGACCCGCGCATCGCGCGCGAGATGACCGAGCTCGTGGTGCGCGGTCGTGTCGAGCTGTCGAGTGAGCCGGAGCGCGATCTCAAGCTGGGACCCGGCGGCATCCGCGAGGTCGAGTTCTTCGTCCAGTCGCTGCAGCTGATCTGGGGAGGGCGCGAGCCGTCGCTCCGTCTCTCGAACACGCTCGACTCGCTGCGCCGCCTGCGCGGACGTGGTCTCGTCACCGATCGCGAGAGTCGCGAGCTCGAGGCCGCGTACCTCACGCTGCGCCGGCTCGAACATCGCGTGCAGTTTGCAACGGGTTTGCAGACGCACATCCTGCCGCGCGGCGAGCTCCTCGAGACCATTGCGAAGACGGTGGGCCTCACGTCCTCCAAGGAGCTCGAGAAGGACCTCGACAAGACGCGCCGCCGGGTCTCGACGCGGTTCGGATCGCTCACGCGGAAGCTGGAAAATAGCCCCGGCGGCGATCCGCACCTCGCGCCGCTCTTCGCTGCCATCGACTCCGGCGAAGAGGCGCTCGTGCTCGCCGCGCTGGCGGTTCCGGCGGGCACGATGCCGGGCATCGATTTCTCGACGAGCGCGTCGGCCGATCTCGCGCGCCACCTCCTCGCGCTGGCGCGCCGTCCCGACTTCCCGCTCGGAGCCACGGCGCGCGATCGCCATCCCGAGCTCGCGTCGCAGCTCCTCGAAGCGCTCGCCGACGCCGCTGACCCGGAGCAAGCGACGCGCCTCCTCGCTGCGTTCTTCACGAGGTTGCAGACCCCGGGGGTCTACGCGCGCGCCATGGCCGACGATCGCCAGGTGGTGCGGAAGCTCGTGGGCCTCTTCGGCGCGAGCGCGTTCCTCGGCGAGGCGCTCGTGTTCCATCCCGAGCTCGTGGAGAGCGTGCTCTTCGCGAAGGGCCCGCCCACGCCCGAGCGCGCACGCCGTCACGTCGACGAGGAGATCGCCGAGGCGCGCCAGCGCATGAGCGAGCACGACGATCGCGATCCCGAGGACGTCTTCGTCGGCGCGCTCCGTCACGCCAAGTCGCGCATCATGATGGAGGTCGGTCTCGCCGAGCTCTCCGGCGAGCTTCTCACGCGCGAGGCGACCACCGTCCTCTCCGCCGTCGCCGATGCCACGCTCGAGCACGCGACACGCTATGCGCTCGCGGAGAAGGGCCTCGACGGCGGTCTCGCGGTCGTCGCGATGGGAAAGCTCGGTGGTCGCGAGATCGGCTACGGCTCCGACCTCGACATCTTCTTCCTCTACGAGCCGGGCGAGGACGACGACGGCTCTCGCAGCGAGCGCTACGTCCGCGCCGCGCAGCGCGTGCTCCGACTCGTGAGCGCGCCCCACGGCGACGGTCCCGGTTACGAGCTCGACACGCGTCTCCGTCCCTCGGGCAGTCACGGCCTTCTCGTGGTGAGCCTCGAGGCGTTCGCGCGCTATCACGGTCTCAATCCCGACGGCACGCCGCACGGCAACACCATCGAGGGTCATGACTGGGAGCGGCAGGCGCTCGTGAAGGCTCGCCTCTGCGCGGGTGATGCGTCGCTCGGTCCGCGCTTCGCCGCGCTCGCGACGCGCGTCGCATACGAGCGCGGGGCCCCCGATCCCGAGAAGGTCCATCACCTGCGCATGCGCATGGAGAAGGAGCTCGCGCGCGAAGGCCCGCATCGCTTCGACGTGAAGCTCGGGAAAGGCGGCATCGTCGACGTCGAGTTCGCCGCGCAGTGGCTACAGATGAAGCACGGCGTCGATCCGCGGGTCCGCACCACCGACACCGAGACCGCGCTCTCGGCCCTCGAAGCTTGCGGTTATCTCGAGACGAGCACCGCGGCGGTGCTCCGCGAGGGCTACGCGATGCTGCGCCGCCTCGAGCAGGCGCTGCGGGTGGTCCACGGTACGAGCGCGAGCCTCATCGAAGAGGGCGCACCGGGTGTCGCGGCCTTGGCGCGACGGATGGGCTTCCGGGACGGACCAAGCACGGCATCGGACAGCCTCTTCGAGCGTTACAGGGCGGTGACGCGGGATGTTCGGGCCGCTTACCTCGCCGTCCTGGGCATCGGTCAAGCCAAGGATCCGCTATGACCACTGTCGATCTCCGATGCGCGCGAACCTCCTAGGCGCCGGCGTTTTTTCCCTCGTCGCGGCATTGGCGATGGGCACGGGTGCGTGCGGACATGCGGGACCCGGCGGCAGCGTGGCGAGCCACGGCGTCGTCGATCCGCGCGCTTCGTCCGGCGGCACGCCGAGCGGCCCTCCTCAGTACATCGTGTCCGACCCCAGCCCGCGCAGCAGCGTGGTTGCGATCGCGCTCGGCAGTAGCGGCGCGCTCGGCCTCGTCGTCGACAAGACGCGCATCGTGGTCGGTCGCGGTGAGCCGCATGTCGGACCCGACCTCCCCGAGCAGACCATCGCCGGCGTACGTCCCATCCCGGGTCGGCTCGGTGGCGGCTATCTCTTCTGGACCGACAACAACCTCTATCGAGCGGAGGCCTTCGACGGCGTGCTCCGGCCGATCGCGCGCACGACCGACGCGATCCAGAACATCTCGTTCGCGCCGAAGTTCGTCCTCGTGCGAACGCACAACGGCGAACGCTGGGCGCTCGGGATCCCGAACGGCGAGCGCATGCTCCTCGAGCCGCTCGGCGCGAGCGACGTCGAAGGCCTCGATGACGGTCGCGCGCTCGCCTTCAACGACTCGGGCGCGGCGTTCTCCAGCATGGATGGCGGCGCGCACTGGAACGACGTGACGTCGCAGATCAAGAGCTCGCCGACGCGCGTCGCGGTGATCGACGACGAGCTCTGGCTCTACGAGTCGAGCGGCGGCGGCCTGCGTCTCGAGGCCGACGGTCAACTCTCGTCGTTCGACAAGCAGCCTCCCGAGACGCCGCTCGACATGCGTCCGCGCGACCCGCGCTGGCGCGGCATCGAAGCTCCGCTCCGCACCGCGTTCCACACCGGCGCGTCCGTGGACGAGAGCACCGCCATCGTCGTCGAGCAGGGTGACATCGTGCGCGTCGACGTCCACACCGGCGAGATCGTCAGCATCGCGTCGGGCAAGCTTCCTCCGGACTCGCGCTGCGAGGCCGTGCCCACGGCGAACGACGTGCTCTTCGCGTGCGTGTCGCGCGGATCGCGACAGGGAACCGACCCGACGTCGTTCGTCGTCTCGCACACGCTCTCCGGCGACTCGGCGGTGGTGGAGCAGACCTTCCAATCCACCGCAGAGTTCTACGGCTCCGACGACGGCGGCCTCGCCATCGCGCTGCCGTGCTCGGGCACGCCGGCCAACGCGCAGGATCATGCAGTGTGCGTTCGCCAGCCCGGTGGCACGTGGCAGGACTACGATCTCTCGGCGCTCACCGGCGGAGGCGGAGACGCCGGCCTCGGTATCGGCAACGGATCGCCCGACGTGACCGTCGCGCGCTGGATCCCGCGCGCCGACGGCCGCGTCGTGGCATTGCTCCTCGACCCGACGCCGGGCATCTACGATCCGCGCACCGGCCAGCTCGAAGCGGTCGATCAGAGCGAGAAAGCCGCGCTGACCGGGGGCCTGCTGCATCAGGGCTACGCGACCTATCGCAAGCACTTCGGCGGGTTCAAGGCCGGCGTGATGGGCGGGCAGCTCGTCGACTGGAGCTGGTCGTTCTCGCCCAGCGGCACGCTGCGAGGCTGGCAAAAGCACGGCGGCATCGTCGAGATCAACGACGGCAAGGTCACGCGCTCGCCGTACGTCTTCGATATCGTGACCGCGGGCCCGTATGCGCTCGGTCGCACGCCGGAAGGTCGCTTCTATCAATCCACCGATCACGGCAGCACCTGGGCCGAGGTGGCGGCGCCGCCCTCGGGCGCGGCGGCGGGCGATCTCCGCGGGTGCAGCACGGCAGGCTGCGACGTCGGTGGGTTCTATCGCATCGGCTGGGCTGCGCGTCCGCCGCGCGCGGAGACCGCGCAGACGCCGGCGAAGCTCGCGCCGGAAGTGCGTCGCACGCGTCCCGTGGAGATGACGTGTCGCGCGCTCGGACCCGCGGCGGCGAAGGTGCTGCCGCGCACCGCGAATTCACCGGACGATCTCGGGCTCGGGAACAACCGGCTCGCCACCGCGGGCGAACGCAGCGAGCTCGGCTTCATTCGGAACAGCGTGCCACGCGGCATCGTGCATCCGCTGCACGAGGCGTCGACGGGCGACTCCGACACCCCGGCGCTGCGCGCGATGTTCACCGGGTTCAGCACCACGCGCGACGGCGACACGATCGAGGTCATGGGGCCGAACAAGAGCGCGTCGTCGCTGCGGCGCGGTCTCTCCTTCGTGTCGCCGTTCGAACCCACTGCGCCCGTGAAAAAAGCGGTGATCGCGATGTCCGAAGTGCTCTCCGCGGGACGGTTCGCCGGGCTCACCAACGAGGAGATGCTCTCGGAGGACATGACCGAGTCGGGCACCATCGTAGTGATGACGCCGAACGACGCCGCGGCGCCGGGCGATCTCGCGTTCCACAACAGCCAGCACGGTCTCGTGGTGCGCGTGCGCTCGAACGAGCGCACCAAGGTGGCGATGCGTCCGACGCAGGGCGACACCACGTTGATCTCGGGCGTCGCGCTTCCCTCCGACGAAGCGGCGTTCCTCGAGCTCGAGAGCACGGGCGTCGGTCACGTGTTCAAGCTGGGCGCGGGCGGCATCACCGATCTGTTCGACATCAATCCCACCGCGACCGATCCCACGTTCTACCCCGCGAATCCCGATGCGCTCGCGATCGGTCCGCGCGGCGATCTCGCGATCATCCGCACGGGGAGCGGGAGCGATCCCGCGTCGGCGCAGGACCCGGCGCTGCTGCTCGTGTCGGCGATGCCGCCCGTGGCGCTCGCGCCGTGGTCGACGATGCGTCTTGCTGACGACCCGTCGTGCAAGGATCCGGGTTGGCGGACGACGCTGCAGATCATCGCGCCGTGGATCCGTGTGACCACGCCGGAGCTCCGCACAGAGGACCTCCCGATGCTCGCGCGCGTGAAGTGGTCTCCGAGCCGCGTGTGCGTGGAGGGCTTCGAGGTGAAGCTCCCCGACGTCGCGGTCCGGGCGCCCGGCGCGACCGGCTCGGAGTCGCTGAAAGTGGCGTCGTGGCTCGTCGCGCGCGGGAATGTCTTCGCGCGTGTCGCCATCGCGGACGGCGTGGAGTGGCGCCAGCCGCTCGAGTGCACGTTGGTGCCTCTGAAGACGCCCTGACCGATGAAGCCGGAAGCGACACGCACGTCACTCGACACCGTGTCGGCCGCGCTCGCAGCGTCGGACATCAAGGCGAACCTGCTCGAAGAAGTGGGATGGTCGCGTGACGTCGAGGAGCAATTCTTCGCGAGCAACGCGACGGAGCTCCCGCGCGTCACGTACACGGTGGATCGGACGGCGCTCGAGGGCGAGGTGACGAAGCTCTCGGAGGTGCAGTCGTCGATCGTGGAAGAGGGGCCCGTCGGGCACTTCCTGCGCAACGTGTTGCAGTCGAACATCGACAAGTGTCGGCTGCTGCTCGCCATCGGCACGAAGGACTTCGGGCGCGTCTCGGTGGAGGTCTACGGCGGCGCTCGGACCGCATTTTTCGGCCTTCCGCTCACGAACGAGCATCTCGCGAAGCACCTGCTCGAGCGTCTCGCCGTGCATGGTTGGGACGAAACCGAAGCCACCGACGACCCGACGCTCGATGCGCCCGCGCTGGTGAGGTTCCTCGAGGAGCGCATCGCGAAGCGCAAGGCGCCCGTGAAGGTGGTCCTCGATCCCCATTGCACGTCGAAGGCCATCGCGGGCATGAAGCGCGTGCGCGTTCGGCCCGACGCGACGTTCACCTCGTGGGAGGCAGAGGGCCTCTACCGCCACGAGGTCGAGACGCATGCATAC
>JAXDMI010000561.1:0-9160 GCA_034666145.1 Myxococcales bacterium
CTCGTCCAGTGCCCAGAGGATGCGCAGGTCGCGCGTGTTGCCACGGGCCATCGAGTTGACGCGCGAGAATCCGTACAGCTTGACCATGCTGGACCCTCTAATCGATGGCCGCTCCGGCGACTAGTACGGCGGCACAGACGTTGTGACTTCGATCACGCGCGGCTTCGTCGTGGGTGGGCGCTCCTTGTCACGCGTGGCTTTCAGCGCCGACTACGGCCTCGTGAACCGATGCCCGCCGGAACGAATCCCCCAGCTGCGACTCTCGTTGATGGGATGAAGTCACGTCAGGGCGGCGATCGCCCCGCGCAGAATCTCTCCTGCACGTCGAGCTCGTGACCGTTCGCGGCGCGACCCTGTGAGCGGTTGTCCACCGCTCGACGCGCGTCGGACTTGCTGAACCCTTGAATCATCGAGCGAGAGCGAGTTGCGCGACTTCTCGAGAGCATCGGCTACAAGGTCGTCGTCGCGGGCCCGAGTTTCGAGGCGATGTACCTGCATCGCCATCGACGTGTGAAGACCGACCGTCGCGACGCCCGTAGGCTCGCGGATGCTCTCGAGTTCGGGATCTATCGCCCTCCGCATCGAAAGTCGGACGCGCAACGATGCGTCGCCGCGAAGCTCGCCGTACGCGATTCGCT
This sequence comes from Myxococcales bacterium, assembly GCA_034666145.1. Taxonomy (GTDB): domain Bacteria; phylum Myxococcota_A; class Polyangia; order Polyangiales; family Polyangiaceae; genus Labilithrix. The sequence goes on from JAXDMI010000561.1 coordinate 639, forward strand.
CGTTCGCACGCGCGCTAAGTTCGTCGTGACGAAAGTCACGTCAGGGCCGCGATCGCCCCGCGCAGAAGGGCGCGCACGTCGAGCTCGTCACCGTTCGCGGCGCGCCGGTGCGAGACATGGTCCAGCGCTCGACGCGCGTCGGACTTGCTGAAGCCCATGTTGTGCAGCCCGCGCAGCGCGAGCTCGATCGCTTGCGGCGGAGGCGGACGAAGAGGAGGAGACGGAAGCGGCGACAGAGACGGTAGCGTCGCCGCGACAGCGCGTGACCTTCGTTGACGAAAGTCGATCCGCTCCGCGACGTGCGCCTTGCCGAACACTTCCTCGGCCGCGAGGCGGTTATGTGCGCGGCAGCGGACCCGGAGGTTCGACGCCGCGTTCGTGCCGCCCAGCGCTCTCGCCTCGATATGATCCAGCTCCAAGTGAGCGCGCTGCGGACAGCGCTCGCCCGCTTCGTCGACGAACGTGCACTGCTCGCCGTCGCGCTCGAAGACCGCGCGGCGCACGCCCGCCGGTATCGCGCTCCCGCAATGCGAGCCCGAGCCCGAGCCCGCCCTTGGCTTCGCCGGCGCCCTCGGCGCCTTCACCTTCCCGAGCCGCTCCTTGTCGAGCTTCGCGAGCAGGAGGTCCATCGCCGCGTCGATCACGACCGCCAGGTCGCCGCTCGGGTTGCGATGGCGCATCAAATCACGCGCGCGTTCGAGCTTCCCCTTCAGCTCCGCACTTGCCGTGAGCTGAACTTTGTACCGTGCCTCCGAAAGCGGTTCGATCCGCGCGCGCGGCGCGCTCGGCACATGGCTCGCCTCGGCCCCCGCAAACAGCGTCGGCTTCGCGTCGTTCGACGGCGCGCCGAGCTCCACGATGGCCGAGGGCACGTCCGGCTTCGGTGCGAGACGCGCAAGCAGCTCTTCGACCTGACGCTGCGTCTTGCCGGCGACCGCGGCAACCAGCTCCTCGACATTCTGCTCCGTCAGATGCGGCCTGATCAGCACGAGCGTCGACAGATGCAGCTCTCCCCGTTCGATGCGCCCGAGCAACAGCGGGAACCGCTTGACCAGCCGCGCCGCCGTGATCCGTCGGAAAGCGGCCCCTTCGCTCATCCCGAGACGGCGCTGGCAGAAATCGAACATCGACGTGCACGCCGCACGGAGATCCAGACGTCGCGCCTCCACCTCGATCAGATGCACGATCAACCGCGCCGTCAGCGCGTGACCCTCCGCGCACAGCGTCGAGAGTCGAGACACAAGCGCGTCATCGGTGAGGCCGGTCAAATCGGTGCGGTGCATTCCACCTCTTTACCATCGTGATTTTCGACACTCTGAGCGCCGCGCCTGCGCGTCGTCGCGGTCGCGATCACCTCGCGAGATCTCCCGCGCGCGAAACGCGCGCAGCACGCCGCGAGGCGCCCGCACGACGTGCCGACGGCACGACTCGACGCTCGCCGCACCAGAGCGCCGGGAAAGGCGTCAACTTCAAAACGCCGACGGTTCGACAAACGTGCTCGGACGCGACAGCGTGTGTCGCGCTCGGCCGGCAGGCGCCGGGCCTGGACATGTGAGGGCCCGCGCTGCAAGCCGCGCTGCAGCCCGCGCCGCGACCTGCCCTGCCCGATGGCATCCGAATCGCGCCGCTGAACCCATCACGTCCTCTGTGGCGCGGCACTAGCCCTAGCGCGATCCGTGAGCACACCGACGGCCCATCTTCGTCGAGCTCGGAGCCGAGCTCAGCGCAAGGAAAGGGCCCGCACGGAAGGCGTGACAGACGGCGAATGTTTGTCGCTCTAGCGGATGTCGTCGACGCTCACGCCGAGTCGCTCAGCGTAGAGGCCGAGGGTGCGCTGCCAGGCCGGGCGCGCCTGACAGCGCTCGTAGTAGGCCTTCATCCTCGGGAAGGGCTCCATCAGGTCGGTTTTGCGGATGCCACGCAGGACGCAGGCCATCATGACGTCGGCCACCGTGAAGTCGGCGCAGGCGATCCACTCGCGGTCTACGAGGCGGCGCTCGACGTCGCCGAGCCAGCGGTGGGCGATCTTGCGCACGCAGCGAAGCACCACTGGACGACGCGGGTGCGGCCCTGGACGTCGCCCGGGATCAGCTTGCCGGCCTTCTCGGCCGGATAGAGAACCACCGCGGCCGACTCGGCCACCACGAAGCCGTCGTCGTCGATGACCGGCGCCAGGCGGAAGGGGCTGATCCGCCGGTAGGCGTCGCCGTCGAGCTCGCCGCCGGCGTGGTCAGCGCGTGGCACCGTGCGGCGCGGGCCGCGCGAGAGCGGATACGTCGCTCACTCGCCGGAGAGGAGGCACCGCAGGTGTCGTAGACGGTCAAGCGCTTCGCGATCCAGCGCGGACGATGTGCCCCGGTCAACGCCGCGCCGCCGCATACCGCACAAAGGCGAGACCGGCGCGCGTTTTCGCACGCATCGAGCGGCGCTGCCTTCGTCTCACGCCAACGGCAACGCCGCGCCAATCGGGTGGCCGAAGAAGTAGCGCTGACCGGGCAGGTACTTCGCCGCGTGGGTCGCCAGGAAGGACTCGAGGAGCGGCACGATCCGCTGCGGCACCGGCCGCCGACTGTCGTTGCTCATGAGCGACCAGCAATCGATCGCCGTGGCGGCCTCGAACAGGCGCAGATCCTTGTCGATCTCGGCCTCGCCGCCCTTGGCGCGCACCGCGTCGAGGATGCGGCGCGCAATCGTGGAGACGTCGTAGCGCTGCCCCGCGCTCACCGGGCCGTTGCCGCCAACGGCGTGCAGGACAACATTGGCGCGCGCACAGACGCGCTGGAAATAATCGATGCGGTCGACGGCCTGCACCCCCCGTACGTCCTGATCGAAGTGGAACGCCAGATCCTCGGTCGGTGGACCGTACTCGGCAAGCAGGGCCTCGACTTCGTGCTCGATGTCGTAGCGAGGATCGTAGTCCTCGGCGACTTGGTGCAGGCGAAGCAGCCATGGAATGGCACGCAGATCGCAGCTGTAACCGAGGCACTCGGCGGCGAACCGTTGCTCCGCCAGATCACGGGGATACATGCCGATGCGGCCGAGGAAGTCTCGTTCGAGGAAGTCCCAGGTGCCCGCACATCCGGCGAGCGTGCTCGCGGCCGACCAAAAGAGGTACTCGTCACATACCTCCATCGTCGGACGCAGGCGTGTGAGCTGCGAAAAATCGCCAGCTCTGCACGAGAGCTGCACGCCGACCAAGACCTCCCACGGCTCGGCACTGGCGAGCCATGCTTCGATCGATCGAGACGCGAAGTCGACGGTCGGCGGCTGGAAACCGAACACGAGCTCGGTGTAGCGCATGCGCTCTTCGTGCTTCATTCGCCTTTCCTCTTCGCGATGGGGAGGCCCCAGAAGTAGCGACGACCTGCCACGAAGCTGGCACGTTCGGAGCTCGCCAGGAACGCCTCCACGACGCTGCGCACGGCATCCACGCGCGGCGCGCCCTCGTGCACGAACGAAGAGCAATCGACCCCGGTGGAGGCTTCGAACAAGAGGATCTCCGCGGGTACCACGCGCTGCTCGTGTGTGGCTCGCTCGACGATCGCTCGTGCGAGCCTCGAGACGTCGAAGGGCGCGCCTTCGTACACGGCGGACTCGCCGCATGCGCTCTCCACCTCCTCCGCGCGCGTGCGCACGGCGAGCAGATAGGCGATGCGGTCGACGGCAATCAGCGTCTCGCCGGTGGTCGTGGTGACGACGGCTTGCTCCGGCTTCGGCAGCGGCCCCAGCAGGCGTTCGAGCTCGGCCTCCACGTCCTCGCGCATGTCCGTCGCGACCGCATGATGCAGCGCGAGCTCGCCAACGGCGCCAAGCCGGCAACTCAGCCCGAGCGCCAGGATCGAGCTGGCCGGATCCCTCGACTCTCCAAGGAAGGCACGCACGCTTCGCCACGGCCATGCGCAGGCGACCAGCTGGTGCACCGCGCGCGATAGCCGCGGATCGTCACTGGCACGCAGCAGCGCGTGCAGGCGTTCGAGGCGCGGCCTCCGATGTCGGCGACACGCGACGTGGCAACCGACGAGCACCTCCCATGGGTCTTCCGACTGCAGCCACGCACGCTCCGAGCGTTCGGCGAAGTCGCGCCCCGCAACGTGAAAGCCGTGAACGAGGTCGGTGAGCACGATGCGCGAGTATAGAATCGGGCTGAGGAAGGACACGAGCATTGCGCGCCACGCGCATCGTGTAGATCTTCAGTGTGCCTTCGCGTTGGACCGGCTCGGTCTACTTCTCCGAACGCTTCCTCGCGTATGTCGGGCCCGTGCTACCGACCGAGCTTCACTCGCACCACGCAATGCAGGTGGGTCTCGCGCTCAGTGGCACGCTCACCTTCGAGGATCGCGCCTCGGCTCGCGGAGAGGGCACCGCCTTGATCATTCCGCCGGACGCCGAGCATCGCGTCGCGGAGCCCTGCGAGCGCGCACTTCTTCTCTTCGTCGATGGCGACGACTCCGTCTCCCGAGTGGTCGCTACGGAAGCTCGGGCGTGTGGCGTGGCTAGGTGGCTCACTGCGGCCACCGCGCTCAGCGACCTCGTCAGGTCTTCGCCTTCGCCCGTCCCACGTCTCGTCAGGAGCGTGAACGATGCTCTTGCCTTGCCAAACACGCGGCCGCGACCCCACCACGCCGCGGTGAGGGCCGTGCTCGACGAGTTGCCACGCGTTCTCGAGGCGCAGGGCGATGTGAGGATCGGCGTCCTCGCGCAGCGCGCGGCGCTGTCCCAGAGCCGACTCGCTCATCTCTTCTCGGCAGAGGTCGGCATCCCGCTGCGTCCGTACATTCTCTGGCTCCGTCTTCGACGGGCTCTACGGGAGCTGAAAGACGGGTCGTCAATCACCGCTGCGGCCCACTCCGCCGGCTTCTCGGACGGCGCACACTTCAGCAACACGTTTCGCCGAGTGTTCGGCCTCGCCCCGTCGGATCTCACCGAATCGGTCGAGTGGATCGAAATGCCACCGGGATAGCAGGATCTTCCAAGCGTCGACGGGACCGGCTCTTCATGTTGCCGGCATGTCCAATGAGTTCGTTCCTGCTCTTCGGTTTTCCGTGCTGACGCGGCTCTATGACCGCGTCATCGCTGCGACGATGGAGGAAGACGCGCATCGGCGAGCGCTACTCGCGCAGGCCGGCCTGAGGCCCGGCCATCGCGTCCTCGATCTCGGATGCGGCACGGGCACGTTCGCGCTCCTCGCCAAGACAAGCATCCCTGGCGCCACGGTGATCGGCCTCGACGCCGACGAAGAGGCGCTCGAGCTCGCATGGGCCAAGGCGCGCGCGCAGCGGGTCGACGTCGCGTTTCAGCGAGGCTTCGCCGACGAAGCGCGGTTCGAGGACGCAAGCTTCGACCGCGTCACGTCAATGTTGTTGTTCCACCACCTGACCCGCGCGAAGAAGGTGCGAACGCTCGAGCGAGCGCGCCAGATCCTCCGGCCCGGAGGCGAGCTTCACGTCGCCGATTGGGGACGTCCTCACGACTGCATCATGCGCGCCGCTTTCTTGGGCGTCCGGATTCTCGACGGATTCGAGACGACCGCCGACAACATCGACGGTGCCCTCCCCGCACTGATGCAGCGCGCCGGCTTCCTCGATGTTGCTGAGACCCGACGCGAGAGAACGATCTTCGGAACGCTTTCGATGTATCGCGCGGTTGCTTCCTGACGCCCACGTCGAGCTCGCTCGCGATCCGCGGCAAGCGGCCTCGGCGGACGCGAAGACCAACCCGAAGCTGAGCCGAAACGTGCCCTATGCGAAATCCTTGGTGCTCTCGATCGTGAGTGGGAGATCATTCGCGCATGACGACGCGTACCCATTTTCGCGCGTGCAACCTGTGCGAGGCGATGTGCGGACTGCGCATCGAGGCCGAAGGTGACCGCGTCACCTCCATCCGCGGCGACGAGGAGGATCCGCTCTCGCGCGGCTACCTCTGTCCGAAGGCGTTTGCGCTGAAGGATCTCCACGAAGATCCCGATCGACTCCGGACGCCCATGCGCCGGGTCGGCGCAGGCGAGAGTGCGCGCTGGGAGCCGCTCGGGTGGGACGAGGCGCTCGACGAGGCCGCCCGCGGCCTCTCGCGCGCCCAAGCCGCTCACGGACGCGATGCGGTCGGCACCTACCTCGGGAATCCCAACGTCCACAACACCGGAGCCGTCCTCTTCGCCCCGATGTTCGGGCGCGCGCTGCGCACGAAGAACCGCTTCTCGGCGACCTCGGTCGATCAGCTGCCCAGCATGCTCGCGTCGTACTGGATGCTCGGTCATCAGCTCCTGCTCCCCGTTCCGGACGTCGATCGAACGGCGCATTTCCTGATCCTGGGCGCCAACCCCCTGGCGTCGAACGGAAGCCTGATGACGGCGCCCAACATGAAGGGACGCATCGACGCCATCCTCGCGCGCGGAGGGCGCGTCGTCGTGATCGATCCCCGGCGCACCGAGACCGCCGCGCGCGCCGACGAGCACGTCTTCATCCGCCCCGGCACCGACGCTCTCCTCCTCCTCGCCATGCTCCATGTGGTTCTCGAGAAGGAGCACGCCATGGGGCGTCTGGCGGCGTTCACCGACGGGATCGACGAGCTCGAGAAGGCCGCGAAGGACGCGACGCCCGAGCGGGCCGCTGCGCCGACCGGGATCCCGGCCGCGACCATCCGGCGGCTCGCAGAGGACTTCGCGAGGGCTCCGTCGGCGGTGGCCTACGGACGCGTCGGCACCTCGACACAGCCCTTCGGCACGCTCTGCCAGTGGCTCATCAACGCGCTGAACATCGTGACGGGCAACTTCGACCGGGAGGGCGGCGCGATGTTCCCGAAGCCCGCGCTCGACCCGCTCCTCCTTGCCAGCGGCCTCGGCGTTCCGCGCGGCAGCTATGGACGCTGGAAATCGCGCGTGCGCGGCCTTCCCGAGTTCGCCGGCGAGCTGCCGGTCGCCGCGCTCGCCGAGGAGATCCTGACGCCCGGCGAAGGTCGCATCCGCGCCCTGGTGACCATCGCCGGGAACCCAGTGCTCTCGACGCCCAACGGCGGCCGCCTCGACGAGGCCCTCGCGTCGCTGGACTTCATGATCGCCATCGATCCGTACCTCAATGAGACGACGCGCCACGCGAACCTCATCCTGCCGCCGCCCTCGCCGCTCGAGCGAATCCACTACGACGTGGTGTTCCATCTCCTCGCCGTCCACGAGACGGCGCGCTTTGCGCCGGCCCTCTTCGACAAGGGGCCCGATGCCCGCCACGACTGGCAGATCTTGCTCGGGCTGGCGCGGCGCATCGAGGCCGCGAAGGGGACGCGGCGCGGCTTCCAGAGCGCGCTCAAGCTCCGCGCGCTCGAGGCGCTCGGTCCCGAGACCATCCTCGACGTCGGCCTCCGCCTGGGTCCGCACGGGCCGCGCCTCTCGCCGCCGCGCGTGGGCATGAGCCTTCGGAAGCTGAAGAAGGCGCCGCACGGCGTCGACCTCGGCCCGCTCACTCCGTCGCTCCCGAAGCGCCTCTTCACCAAGGAAAAGCGCATTCGCCTGGCGCCCCCTCCCCTCCTCGAGGATCTGGCGCGGCTCTGGAAGGCGTTTCCGGCACGCGAGAGCGTCGAAGGAGAGAACGGCAAGGGGCTCCTCCTGGTGGGCAGGCGCCATCTCCGCGACAACAACTCGTGGATGCACAACTCCAAGCAGCTCATGGCGGGCAAGCCGCGTTGCACCCTCTTCATCAACCCGGAGGACGCCACGCGGCTCGGGCTCACCACGGGTGGCGAGGCGCTGGTCCGCTCGCGCGTCGGTGAGGTCAAGGTGCCCATCACCGTCACGGACGACATGATGCCGGGCGTGGTCAGTCTCCCGCACGGCTACGGCCACGCGCGCTCCGGTGTGAAGCTGGGCGTCGCCGCCGCGCATGCCGGCGTCAGCATCAACGACCTGACCGACGAGCAGGTGCTCGACGACCTCAGCGGCAATGCGGCCTTCAGTGGGGTCGAGGTCACCGTCGAAGCGGCGCCCGCGCGCGCGTGAGCCTCAGACGTGAGGCGGCTCCTCCGCCTCGTTCTTGCGGAGGAGCTTCTCCTCGAGGAAGCGCTGCGCGAGCCCGCGCCCGCCGAGGCCGAACGCGATCGCCGCTGCGAGCATGACGGCGCCGAAGGCAAGGGTGAACGCCACGCGCACGGCATCGGAGGCGACCTCGAGCTGCTCGAGCGCCATGGCGAGCGTGCCGACGAGCGCGAGCACGCGCACGAGCCCGCCGATGAATCGCGCCGACGGAACGCGCGCGTTCACCGCCGCGAGCAGCGTCGCTCGCCAGAGGAAGTTCGTGACGCTGACGCCGGCGATGAGGATGACGATCGCCACGAACAGCTTTGGAACGAAGCGGGCAACGTCTGCGGCGAGCAGGCCCGATCCAGCAAACCCCAGCGCGCTCAGCCCGGACAGCAGCACTGCGAGAAGAATGAGCCAGAAGACGATCGTGCCGACGACCCAGTCGAGCGGCGGTGCCTCGGCCTTCTTGAGCAGCTCGGCAAGGCCGCTCCGCTCGGCAAGCGTCGAGATGCGCCCG
>JAXDMI010000562.1:0-3834 GCA_034666145.1 Myxococcales bacterium
TCTCGCCGGGTCCCTGCGCCTCGGCGCCCAGTACGGCATCGACCACGATCGAGAGGAGGCCGAGCTTCGGCGGCAGCAGCTTGCCGGTCCGCGAGCGACCGCCTTCGAGGAAGAACTCGAGCGGCCAGCCGTCCTTGAGGAGCCGCCGCATGTACGCGTCGACGACCGCGCCATAGAGGCGGTCGCCCTTGAAGCTGCGGCGGATGAAGAACGCCCCCGCGCGCCGGAGCACCGGCCCCAGCGGGAAGAACGAGAGGTTGTCGCCTGCCGCGACGAGCGGAATCGGCATGTTCGCCCGATGGAACACGCGCGACAGGATGATGTAATCCACATGCGATTTGTGGCTCGGCAGCAGGACGAGCGTTCCGTCCTTCGCGGCCTGACGCACGCGATCGAGGCCGGGCTCGTCAATCTCGAAGCCCGTGTACATGCGCGCGACGGTCTGATCGATGAGCGCATCGAGCGCGCGCACGGCGTTGGGATCGACCTCGGCCTCGAGCTCGCGCAGCATCGAGAGCGCGCGATAGCCAAGCACGCGCTGCTCGGCGGAGCCCTCGCCGGCCATGTCGCGGATCACCTTCTGGAGCCGCGGACTGCGCAAGACCTGATCGCGGAGTCGATCGGAGGGCTTCTTCGCGGGCCCGAGCACGCCGCGTCGCTCGCGTTCGAGGCGCCGCAGCAGCGTGTATGTGAGGCGACGCACGAGCACGTCGTCGGGAGGTGTGACGCCGTCGGCCTGCTTCGTCTCTTGCTCGACGAACGCTTGCACGTCGACGGGGTCACCGGCGCGCAGCGTGACGTGCCGCCAGTTCGCGAGGAACTGCACCACGGTTCGGATCTTCCCCGGCCACTCACGCGGACCGAAGAGCGCATCGACGGCGTTGTGCTTCTGCGCATCGGGGCTGCGCGTCCAGACGAAGACCTGCGGCACGAGGAGGATCGGCGTGCTGCGCGCGCGCTGCGCCTCGAGCACGCCGCGCAGGAACGCATCGCCCTCGGTCTTGCCGCGCGTCGGCAGCGCACGCGCGACGCCGCCGCGCTGCCTCGCGACGGGCGGCGGATCGAGCAGCGTCGGGGGCCGCTTCAAGAACAGCGCCGCGGAGTGTCCGCCGTCGATCGCCTCACGCAGTCGCTTGATGTCGTCGACCTCGCGGCGCGGTCGCAGCGCGGAGAGCCATCCACGTCCCATGGGCTCGAGCACCCACAGGCCGAGGTCGTTCGCGAACCTCACCTGCGGAAGCCGCAGGCTCTTCGTCAGGTAATCGAGCGCGAGGAAGTCGACGAACGAGAGGTTGCGGAGGACGTAGAGGACCGTGCCGCGCGCATCCGCTTCACGAACGCGACCCGCCCACGCCTGATCGACCTCGATGTGCTCGAAGAAGCGCTGGTAGATCCACGCGAGCGCCGGATTCGGCGCATACGATTCGGGTCCGTCGCTCATCGCGCGTCACCAGGCGTCTCGACGAGGGAGATCGACCTGCGCTCAGCCGCCGAAGGCCTTCTGCACCATCGCGACGATCCGCTTGGACGAGTCGGTGGAGAGGCCGTTCTTCGTTCCGTACGGCCAGCTGTAGTTGAGCATCTGGACCTGATCGCACGAGAGCGACACGAGGATGTCGGCGGGAACGCCGCCGCCCGTCGGCGCCGCTGCACCAGGCGCGGGAGGCGCGCCGTAGCCGATTTGGAAGCCGAACTCGGCGAACATGCAGCTCTGACGCGGGAGCACGAAGTTCGACTCGTGACCGAAGAGATCGAGCACGTCGTCGTGCTGCGTCTTGTCGGTGATGGCCATCGAGCCGAGGATCCGGAAGCTGTGGAAGCGCGGGACGTCGGCGCTCGCGGCCGGCATCGGCGTTCCGCCCGGGAGGAGACCCGGCGGCAGGAGCCCGGGCGGCAGGAGCTGCGCACCGGCGCTGAGCCACTGCTGGATCTGCGGCGGGATCCCCGCGGGCAACCCGCCCGGGGCGGCTGCGGCGGTGGCGGCCGGGGGCTCGTAGTTCTGGAGCCGATAGACGGTGATCGGCTGGCTCGTCATTCCGGCGAACGGCTGCGAGAGCGCGCCGGCGCAGCCAGACGTGGATGCCAGGAGTGCGACTGCGAAGGCCGAAAAGAGGATGCGGTTCATCACGCCGCGAACCCTATCACGAACGCTGCGCGCTCGTCCCGCGAGCGCTACGGTAGGGCAATGCTCCGCATCAAGAAGATCGACCACGTCGCGATCTGCGTGAGGGACGTCGACGAGGCCGTTGCAAAGTACAAGCAAGTCCTCGGGCTCGACCCGCAGGTCCGCGAGGTCGTCGCCTCGCAGAAGACGGAGGCGGTCCTCCTGCCCATCGGCGAGACGAGCCTCGAGCTGATCTCGCCGCGTGGCAACGAAGGCCTCGAGAGGTTCCTCGAGAAGAAGGGCCCCGGCCTCCATCACATCGCCGTCGAGGTCGAGGGTATCGAGCAGGCACTCCTCACCTTGAAGGCGCTCGGCATCCCGCTCATCGACGAGACTCCGCGCAAGGGCGCGCGCGGTCACAAGGTCGCCTTCTTGCATCCAAAGGCAACGGGCGGCGTGCTCGTCGAGCTCGTCGAGCCCGACCACACCGACGAGAAAGCGCAGCAGGAGCCGGGGGCCACGTGATCTTTCGCCAGCTCTTCGACAAGGAGTCGTCGACGTTCACGTACCTCGTCGGGGACGAGACGACACGCAAAGCGGCGCTGATCGATCCGGTCGTCGAGCACGTGGAGCGCGATCTGAAGCTGGTGAGCGAGCTCGGGCTCGAGGTGGCGGTCATCCTCGATACGCACGTCCATGCGGATCACGTGACCGGCGCCGGCACGCTCCGCGACCGCACCGGGGCGAAGACCCACTTCTCCGCGAGCGGCGGCCCCGCATGTGCGGACGTGCTCCTGCACGACGGCGACGTCGTCCACGTCGGCGAGCTCGTCATCCGCGCGCTCTCCACGCCCGGTCACACCGACAGCTGCATGAGCTACCTCGTCGGCGATCGCGTCTTCACCGGAGACGCGCTGATGGTGCGTGGCTGCGGACGCACCGATTTCCAGGAAGGTGATGCCGCAACGCTCTGGCGCTCCGTGCACGAGAAGCTCTTCGTGTTGCCCGATCCCACGTACGTGTATCCTGCACACGATTACCGCGGCCAGACCTGCTCCACGATCGGCGAGGAGAAGAAGCACAACCCGCGTCTCGGCGGCACCTCGACCGTCGCGTCGTTCGTCGAGCTGATGCATTCGCTGCACCTGCCGCCGCCCGCGAAGATCAACGAGGCCGTTCCGGCGAACAAGGCTTGCGGCAAGCGCGACTGATCTTGGCGCCCTGATTGCATCGTCCGACGCGGCGCGTCGTTCTGGAACGCGAGCAACGCGAGCGCCGAGGAAGAGCAATGCCGCCACGAAATACGATCGAGCTTCGAGTCGTCCCGCGCAACCTGCGGTGGGAGGTCTCCGTCAACGGTGTCACGCGCAGGTTGATCGACTGGCTCTGCACGAAGGAGCGCGCCATCGACCACGCGCTCGAGCGGGCCCGTGAGCTGCTGCGGTGGGAGTCGGGGGAAGCGCAGGCGATCGTGATCGTCGAGCGACCCGACCGCAGCGAGGAGGAGCGAATGGTCGTCGCGCCGTGGCAGAACGCTTCATAGCGTCGCCATCACGCCGCACAGATGAACGCGGTCGCCTCGGTGACGCCGGCGCCGAGCAGGCGCTGCCTCACGATGTCGCGCGCTCCGGCTTCGCCGACCGCGACGACGACGAGCCACTCGCCGCGCTGCGCTCGCTCGATGCCGTCGGTCGCGTCGACGATGACGGTGTCGCGAGCACGTCGCCCGA
>JAXDMI010000563.1:0-7774 GCA_034666145.1 Myxococcales bacterium
GCGAATGCGACGTCGAAGGTGCGTTCTTCGCGGTCCTCGAATGCGACGTGGCCCGTGCTGCCGACGTCGAGGCCGAACACCACCGTCTCGCGCGCCGCGCCGGCGTCGAGCGCGAGCTCGAGGAGCACGCGGCGGTAGCAGTTCGCGCCGCCCGGGAGCGCCGCGTCCACCCAACCGATGGCGCGACGGAGGCGCGCACGTCCGACCGGGCCACGCTCCTTCGCATTCGCGCCACGCGCGCGGAGCTCGTCGACGACACGTTGCGGCGTCGCTTGCTTGCGACTCTCGTCGACCTCGCGAACGTGTCGCACCACGCGCGCGAGCTCCATCGCGAAAGGCTCCGCGCGCTCCGGCGCCGCTCGCTCGTCGCTCGCATCGGCACGACGCAGCGTGAACAGGAAGCCGCGCCTCGCCGACAGCACGAGACCCGCGCGACGGACCTCGTCGTGCAGCATCTCTTCGTCGAAGAAGCAGTGCGCGAAGCGATCCGGGCCGAAGCGATCGCCCGGCTCCGCTGCGGGCAGCCCCGCGGCGCGCAGGATGCGCCTCGGCGCGTCGATCGCGAGACGTCCCAGGTGGCTCTTTTCGTCCGAGACCAAGGCGTGCAGCTCGACGCGCTCGCGCGCGGCACGCGCCGCGAGCACCAGCAACCGCACGCGGCCCTCCGAGGTCGGGACCCGCGCGTAGACATCGCGGGCCAAGCTCACGACCGCCACGCTGCGCGGTCCGAGCGCTCCGAGCGCGTCGAGCCCGCCGCTCGCCTCCGCTCCGTCGGCCGCGATGATCGCCAGCTCGTCGCCCATCACCCGCACGTGGAGACGTGCCAGAGCCGCGTCGACATCGCGCGGCGACGACACCGCGCGCAGCTCCGCGATCAGCCGGCGTAGCCCCGCTGCCATCTCAATAGATGGGGCACGTCTCGCGCTCGAGGCAGCGATGCGTGCTGGGATGACTGAGGACGTAGAGGTCCTTGCCTTGGGTGGCCAGGAATCGCACCAGCAGGTTGTCGTGATAGACGACGTCGTCGAAGGTCTTGCACGGATCGCCGTTCACGAACACGTGCTGGCCGCCGGGCTGGATGTACGCGTCGAGCACGCCGAGCAACGGCGACGACGCGCGCCACCCACTCGCGTCGTTCTCGAAGGGCACGCCTGTGATGCGCGGTGCCCATGCACGCGTCAGCGAGCTCGCATCGACGGCGCGAACGTCGGCGCTGCGAGCGAGGCGCAGCGGTATCGCCGGACGCGGCGCATCCCAGAGGTTTGCGCCCTCCGCGAGCCAATCGGCATCGAAGAGCGCATGCGTGCACTCGGTCGCCGACGGCGGCGTCGTGCAAGCCATGTTCACGGTCGTCGAGAGGTAGTTCGGCTTGCACGCCGCGCCGGCGCGCGTTCGATCGAGGCGCGCGAGGCCCTCGAGGCTGTGGGAGTCGATCAATGCTTGATTGGGCGACATTCCACCGAGCGCATCCCACAGCGCCTGCGGCGTCGCATACTCGGCCCACTCCGGACGGCTCACCGCGAAGCTCGGCGGCAGGAACGGCAGCGCGCCCGCGGCCCGTGCGAAGGCGTAGCCCGTCCCCGCCGGCACCATCGGATCGCCCGTCGTGTTCCACGCCACCACGGCGCGCGCCGGCAGCGGCGACCCGTCCACGTTCGGCGCGACGCGCAGGGCGTAGTACGGCGCGAAGTTGATGGGGTCGCTCGAGTCGATGCCTGCCTGCACCAGATTGAAGAGGCGGCGAGCCTCGGGTGACTGGCGCGTGAGCCCGAGCCCCTCCTGCGGCGCCACCAGCGGTGAGCCCACGGGATAGAACTGATCGCGGAACTGCGCGCAGCCCGCGTTGTCGCCGTCGAGGTTCGAGCTCGCGAACGCCGCGTCGCACGTCTTGGTGTCATCGCCGACGATGCCCGGCTGCACGGCCGCCTGCTCGAACGTCTGGATGCGGCGGCCCACCGGCGCACCGGGCTGCATCTCGCAGCCCTTGTACGAGACCACGGCATCGGGCTTGTCGTAGATCTGCAGGTCGAGACGGTCGCCGATGTCGGCCGGGATCGGCATCCGGAAGCGACCGTCCGCCGACGTTCGCGCGCAGCGGCGCTCGCCGTTGCGCAGGTTCTCGAGCACCACGGTCTTGCCGACGTCGAGCTCGTTCGGCGCGAGGCAAGCGATCTCCACCTCGCGTGAATTGGTGAGGTCGTTGATCACGAAGCGCACCGAGCGCTGGTTGTCCGTGCACTTGGTCTGCGCGGTGGTGCCGTTCTTCGCGACCGTGCTCGCGGGTACGCCGACCACGAGCGGGCTGAACACCTGCTCGAGGACGGAGTCCGGAACGAGCGCCGAGCGCGTCGCCACGTCGGTGAGTCCGGCGCCGCCGGAGATGGGCGCCGTTGCCGTCACCTCGGGGTCCACCGCGCCGTGCACCATCGCGAGCACGCCGCCGAACGAATCGCCCGACGTCGTGATGGTGACGCCGGGGCCGCCGAGATCGGGAACGCCGTCACCGTCGAAGTCGCCGGCGCGATCGAGAGCGCCGTCGGCGTTGTAGTCCTGCGTGCCGAGCCGGCCGTCGAACGCGCGGAGCACACGCGTCGCCTGCATCTCGTCGACGACCGACTGGCGGATGTTGTCGCGCGAATGGAAGATGTGCGCGCTCCAGAGGAGGCCGCCGGAGTCGGGCACGCCGTCGCCGTTGAGGTCCTGCTGGCGACCGGTGCCGAGCGCCGTCACCCACGGCGTCAGGCACGTCCTGCCGAGGAACGCCTGCGCGACGTTCTGCAGACCGGCGTCGAGGTAGAGGCCGTGCCCGGGCATGTTGATGCCCATCATCGCGAGCCCCTGCTTCGCGAAGTAGCCCGCGCGGATGATGATCTCGTCGGCGTGCAGCGTCGTGCCGTGGGCCCACACGGTGGTGGGGAACGGCTGATGACGATCGGGCCGCGACTTCGGCACGCTGATCCAGAACTGCACGGTGTCGCGATTGACGCGACCCTGGCCGTTCTTGAAATCGATCTGGAAGCGGCCGTCGGGATCCTCGTGCTTCGGATCGCCCATGAAATAGGGCGATTCGTAGCTTCCGATGACGAAGTGATCGACGTCGTCGAGGCTCGCGAGGAGACGCGTGAGCTCGCCGCCGGAGAGACCGAGCGCGCTCTGGAGGAGCTGACTGAACGAGTCGCGCGCCGCTGCCACCTTCACGACGTACGGCGTGCCCTTGAACGGCGCGCACTTCGGGTTCGCGTCGATGGCGCCCGGGGTCTCGTCGTTGGGATCGAGCGTGTTGCCGACGGCGCGCGCCGCCTTGGCGTCGGGAGGAAACTCGCCCGCGAGCCGAGCGAACGGCCCCGAACCGTGGAGGCCGTCGCGGAGGATCCGCATGTCCTCGTAGACGGGCTGCGTCGTGAACGTCCAGACGAACGCGACGTGGTCGAGGCCGGTGCCGGCGACGTCGCCGTAGTACGCGGCGCGTGCGGGGTCCGAGAGGATCGCGCGCACGCGATCGGCGCCGGCGCGCTGCTGCGCATGATGGATGTTCGGGAACGGCGACTTCACCGGCTGACCGTCGTGGCCGCGCAGTCGATCGGTGAGGACGACCGCGTACTCGCGTTTCTCTTCGAGCGGCACGACGGGACGCAGGAGCAGCGTCTCGCTCTCGCGCTCGTACCAGGGGATGACGTCCTCGATGCGCGCGTTCTTCCCGGTCAGCCGCAGCGTGTTCGGATGATCGAGGACGCCGTCGAAGTCGGTGTCGAGCTCGGGGCGATACGCGTTGCGCGGCAGGCCGGCGCCTTCTTCGACGGTCTCGAAGAGGATCGAGTCCTCGCCGGCGCGCGGATCGTTCGGCCAGTACTTGCTGCGATCGATCAGCGCGAGAGGGAAGTTGCCCTTGCCCATGTCGAGGATGACCGGCACACCCGTCGTGAGATCGACGACGTAGAACGGATCGTCCGAAGGGTCGTAGTCGCTCGTACGACGCGCCACGTCCTCGATGTCGATGGCCGTGTCGTCGCCGTTCTTGTTGGCGAACGCGACGGTGATGGGCGCGAACGTTCCCCAACCCTCGAGCGCGTCGAAGCCCTCGCGCGCGACGCTCTCGAGCCGCGTCGAAGCGACGAGGCTCACGTTGATGCGGCGACCGGTGCGGCTCGACGGATCCGCGAAGGTCGCGATGTCGTTCGGCTGCGGGATCTCGGGGAGCGGGCGGCGCGTCGTGTCGAACACGATCAGCGGGCCGTCGCCGGCGGGCGTGGCGCGGGCGCCGTCGGGAGCCGTATCCACGTTGCATCCGGGAGCGACGGTCGCGACGAGAGCAGACGCGAAGACGAGAGTGCCGACACCGAACAGCCCCGACATGCGCACGTGCATCGCGCGAAGTTCTATCACGGCTGCAACGGAGGAGCGCGTACCCTGCGGACCATGCGGTCACCAGCGGCACGGTTGGCGCTCACGCTTCTCTTGCCTTTGCTGCTGGTCGTCGCCGGCGAGTGGGTGCTCCTGCCGGGCATGGAGGAGCTCGTCCCGAACGTCCTGCGACGAGGGGTCGGCGACTTCTTCAGTGTCTCGCGCCAGAATCTCTCGATCTTTGCGCTGGGCATCATGCCGGTGGTCACCGCGTATGGGATCGTCGAGCTGGCCGCGTTCCTCGTGCCTCGCTGGTCGCGGCTCCGTCATGGCAACCCCGAAGGTCGGCTGAAGCTCGGACGAGCGGCGCGCGTCGTCGCCATCGTCCTCGCCGCTCTCCAGGGCTGGATGGTCGCCAAGCAGATCTCGGCGCTCGACAGCATGAGCGGGATGAACACCGAGCTGCCTTCGACCGGGCTTCTCGTCGCGACCCTGATGGGCGGCGTCTGCGTCCAGCTCGTGGTGGCGGAGATCATCTCGCGGCAAGGCATCGCGAACGGCTACGTGCTCCTCGTCGTGGTCCAATCGATCGACGCACTACGCGGGAGCTTCTTCGCCGCGCTGCAGAAGGCGTCCTTTCTCGGCAACATCGACACGCGGTTCGTCGCCGACGTCGTGCTCGTGTTCGTGTTGCCGGCGGCGGCGACGTGGATCGCGCTGCGTCGTGGCGAGGACGTACGGAGCGCGGTCGCCGTCGATGCGCCGAGTGCGGGGCGCGCGGCGGCGGGACCGTATCGCGCGGCTCGTGCGCTGGCCGTGGCGCCCTGGGTCCCCGTACCGGCGAGCTCGATCACGCCGTATCCGACGGCAATCGCGCTCCTCACGCTGCCGACTTCGCTTCTCTTGATTCTTCACGTCCGCGGCGGGCTGCGCGACCTCTTCGATTCCCTGGAGCGTCCAGCGCCGTTCACCATCGGCCTGGTCGTCCTGACGGGAGGGCTCGCGCTCGGTCTCGCGCGGCTGCTGCATCGCCCGCGCGAGATGGCGGAGATCGCAAGCCGCGTCGGCTTCGAAGGTGGCGACGAAGCGACGGTGAAGGCGGAGGCTGCGCTGCGAGCGTCGCTGGCCCCGACGCTTCTGTTCTTCGCCACGCTGATCGCGGTGTGGACGGCGAGCCGCGCGCTGCCGGTCTCTTCGCCGGTCTTGTTCATGCCGCTGCTCGTCGCGCTCGTGATGGATATCGTCAGCAATGTCCGGTTCAACGTGGGCAACAGCGAGCTCGTTGCAGTGTGGCAAGAGCGACGCGTGTCGGCGGTGCCCGTCGTGCGTGCCGTCCTCGCCGCCGAAGGCATCGACGCGAAGCTACGTGGCCTGAGCGTGCTCTCGCTGTTGCAGGCGTTCGCGCCGTACGCGCCGGTCGAGGTCCTCGTCGCAGAGCACGATGCCGCGCGCGCCACCTCGCTGCTCCGTCACGTCTTCCTCGGGGAGAAGCGCGATCCCGCCGACGCGCGCGCCGAGCCCGCGCCTGTCGAGCGTCACGAGGAGAAGCCGGGCGGCGGCGGCAAGGCGACCCCGTGGACGCCGGCGCGACGCACGCTCGGGCTCGTCTCCACCACCGCGTTGGCGATCGCGCTCTCGGTATCCGCCAATGTGCCACCGAGCGGCCCCGCCACCGCGAACATTCCCCGCGGCCGCCTCGAGGTGGTGCGCGTCGACGACGAGACCGACGTGTTCGGGTCGCTCGACGATCGCCAGCTACCCGAAGGAATCGAGATCCGCTACGAGAACGTCGGCTCGCGGCACACCAACAAGGTGTACTTTGCACGGACCAGCATCCGCGAGCGCGAGACCTACGACGCCGCCTTCGCGCGCATGCGCCGATGGGCGGACACCGTGCCGGCGCCGAAGGACCACAGGATCGGTCTCGAGCCCGTCGAAGAGTTCGACGAGGACACGGGGAAGCTCCACCGCACGGGCGTTCGCACGTTCGTGCTCGTGGGGCCGGCGGTGATCACGACGGACGACGTGCTCGAAGCCTCCGCCGCCGTGAACACGCTGAACGCCAACTGGGAGACGTACGTCGCCATCACGCTCTCGCCGGAGGGCGCCGAGAGGTTCCGCGTAGCGACGCGTGAGTGCGTCGATCGTCGCATCGCCATCATCGTGAACGATCAAGTCGAGAGCGCGCCGATCGTGAAGAGCGAGATCGGCGGCGGCCGGATGAGCATCACGATGGGCGCGGCAGGCAGCCCCGAGGAGCAGCTCGCGCAAGCCAAGGCCCTCGCGAACAGCCTCGGCGGCCGCAGAGCAAACGCGCCCTGAGCCAGCGCGCGGCGGAGCCGAACACTCAGCGCGGATCGACGATGCGGCCCATGAAGAGCAGCGTCTTCGTCGAACGGTCGACGATGGCGATCACGTAGGGCCGATCGACGTTCATAGGAACGAACGGGACGGGCGGGGCCGCCGAGGACGTGGCCTCGACCACGACGCCGGTGGCGGCGGCGGCCTCGGTGCCGCCTTCGTCGAGGTCGAGCGACGTCTGGTGGAAGACCCCGCTCACGAAGAGGTCGTCGCGCTTCGAGATCCCGGAGAAGTCGGCACCACCGAACGCGGCCTTCATGCCCAGCGCCACGAGCGGAGCCTTCAGCGGGTACGCTCCGCTCAGCTTCGCCTTGGGGAAGGAGAGCGCGATCGGCGTGCTCGTGAGGCCCGCGAGCACGTCGAGGACCTTGCCGCCGGTGAGCGACGCATCGAAGCTCGCGAACGACCCGGTCGTGGGCGCGAGGACGAGAAGGGACGTGTCGCCACCGTCGTAGGGCAGCTCGATCGCCTCGTAGCCGTCGCTCTTCGTGTACCCCGCGATGATCTCGGTGTGCATCATCGGGGTCTGCACGACGGACGCGTCGAGCGTCGTGAACGGCGCGGGCGCGGTCGCCCCGTCCCAGAACTTCGTCTGCCACGCCGCACTGAAATAGACGGCGTTGACGAGCACGAGACGGGTGAGGGAGTCGATCGAGCCCTCGGGCATCAGGTCCTTGATGCGACCCTCGGTGTTGTCCGATGCCCAGCCGTTGATGGTGGCCCGCGCATCCACCGCCGCATGCGTGAAGTCGACGACGTTCACGCCGGCGCCATAGCTGACCGCGAGCGTGTCGAGGAAGGGCGCCTCGAACGCGAAGCTCTTCTCGCCCCAGATCGAATTCGCGATGCGAAGCGTGAACGGGCGGCCGTCCTTGCCCTTCGCGTGCTGCCCGCGGCCGCTCAGGGCGAGATCGAGATAGTCGAAGCCGCGATGGAGGCTGTCGTCGGGGAGACCGAAGTGGAGGGCCTTCTTCATCTCGTCGCGCGTCTGGCCGTGCGCGCCGGCGTACGTCATGGCGAGCGCAGCGGAGACGCTGTGCGGGCTGAGGAAGACGTTGCGGCCGGTGTTCTC
>JAXDMI010000564.1:0-2815 GCA_034666145.1 Myxococcales bacterium
GGTGGCGATCAAGCTCGTGCACGGGGCGATCGGCGATCCGGATGCGACGGAGCGCATCTTCCGCGAGGTCCAGGCGATGTCCCAGCTGCTCGGCACCTCGGCCGTGCGGATCCTCCATCAGGTGAGATCGGACGACGGGGCGCTCGGCCTCGTGATGGAGCTGCTCGAAGGTCGCGACCTCGACACGCATCTCGTGGAGCTGGAGTCGCGCGGTGAGCGACCGGCGGTCGACTGGCTGGAGCGAACGTTCACGCCGATCGTGGAGACGCTGTCGACGGCGCATGATCGCGGTCTGGTGCATCGCGACCTGAAGGCGGAGAACATTTTCCTGGTGACCGATGCGACGGGCGGAGGCGTGCGTCTCCTGGACTTCGGCTTCGTGAAGCTGCTTCGTTCGCCGAAGATCACGGGCGCGGAGGTGTTGGCGGGCTCGCCGGCGTACATCGCGCCGGAGACGTTCCTGCAAGGCGCGGCCGCAGCGGACGTTCGGTCGGATGTGTACTCGCTGTCGGTGATCCTCTTCCGAGCCGTGGTCGGCGCGCTCCCCTTCGAGGGCGAAACGCTCATCGAGCTGATGCAGCGTGTGGTCAGCACACCTCGGCCGCGAGCCCATGCCCACCGCCCAGACTTCTCGAGCGATCTCGACGCGTGGGTAGAGCAGGCGCTGGCGCTCTCGCCGGACGATCGCTTTCAGTCGGTGCGAGGGACGTGGCGAGCGCTGAGGAACTGCTTTCCGGGCGCGTGAGCGCGCGCGGTCACTGGGTGGCCCAGAACGCGAACGCTTCGTCCAGGTACACCTCGCGTGCGCCGTGGCCGAACGGATGCTCCGCGACACGCACCGGCCAGTGCGCGCTCTCGAAGACCGCGCCGAGGGCGAGCGCGCCCGGTTTCGTCTCCGCATCGTACGATCCGTAGCCGACATAGACGGCGCGCGGGGTCCGGCCCTGCAGCGCGTTCGCGCCTCGACCGCCCGGAGCACCGCCCGACATCGAGCCGTAGCCGTCGATCGGGAAGCCCAGCTCTTCGGCATCGCCACGCAGCGCGATCGCCGACAAGAAGTACGCGCCGTTCGAAGAGCCCGCGAGATACGTCCGCTCGAACTTGCGACCCTGCGCGTCCTCGAGCTTCTTCTTCAACACCGACCAGCGCGCGACGATCTCCGCGACCATCTGCGCATGCGTGCCGGGCGACGTCGGCCACGCCCACCAGTCGTGCGCCCCCGCCGGCCCGATCCCCCGACGTCCGCGCGGCACGATCGCGGCGACACCGGCGCGCATCGCCGCCTTCATCACCGCGCCCTCGACGGTCTGTTTCTGCACGCTGTCCTTCACCGGCGGCACGATCCCATGGAGGTACACGAGCAACCGCGTCGCCCCAGGCGGCGCGACGTAACAACAGTCCTCGTCGAGCCCCTTCATCCCCTCGATACACCAAGCCGTCGCCACATCGACATCCGCAACCGCGCCAACGCCCGCCCTCCCCGTCGCGTTCTCGTTCTCGTTCTCGTTCGCGCTCGCGTCCGCACGCGCACTCGCGTCCGCGTCCGCCTTCGCTTCCGCGCTCGCATCCGCCCCCGCGCTCGCCCGCGCCTCCGCCCCCGGCCGACACGCGACCAGCGCGATCGATCCGAGAAGCAGGAGCGCACGCACTCCATCATGATGCCACGCGCGCGTTCGCTCCCCTACTCGGGCGGCGCGGCAACGCATCGCCGTTGCCGCCAACCGCGTGCCGAATTTGTCAGGCTCGCCACGAGCGCCTCGGATAGCTTCGTTCGCCATGAGCAACGTCAGCGCTCCGGGCACCGGGAAAGCGGCCTCCTCCGACGCGTTCGTCTTCTTCGGCGCCACCGGCGACCTCGCCTACAAGAAGATCTTCCCCGCACTCCAGTCGATGGTGAAGCGCGGACGCCTCGACATGCCGGTCGTCGGCGTGGCGAAATCGGGGTGGACGCGCGAGCAGCTCATCGAGCGCGCGAAGGCGAGCGTCACCGAGCACGGCGGCCTCGATGCCGAGGCGTTCCCGAAGCTCGTCTCGCATCTCCGGTACGTCGACGGCGACTACGCCGACCCCGCGACGTTCGCCGAGGTGAAGAAGCACCTCGCCGGCGCCACACGTCCGCTCCACTACCTCGCGATCCCGCCGAGCCTCTTCCCGATGGTCATCGGTCGCCTCGCGGAAGCCGGACTCACGAAGGACGCTCGCGTCGTCGTCGAGAAGCCCTTCGGTCGCGACCTCGCCAGCGCGCAGGAGCTCAACGACACCATCCACCAGGCGTTCCCCGAAGGATCGATCTTCCGTATCGACCACTACCTCGGCAAGGAGGCGGTGCAGAACATCCTCTATTTCCGCTTCGCGAACGCGTTCCTCGAGCCGATCCTCAATCGCAACTACGTCGAGAACGTCCAGATCACGCTGGCCGAGTCGTTCGGCGTGAAGGGTCGCGGCAAGTTCTACGACGAGACCGGCGTCATCCGCGACGTCATCCAGAACCACCTCCTCCAGGTGGTCAGCTACCTCGCGATGGAAGCGCCGAGCAGCACGTATCCCGAGGCCATCCGCGACGAGCAGGCGAAGGTGCTGCGCAACGTGCGACCCATGAGCGTCGACAACCTCGTGCGCGGGCAGTTCAACGGATATCGCGACGAGCCCGGCGTCGCGAAGGACTCCTTCATGGCGACCTACGCAGCGCTCCGCCTCTACGTCGACTCGTGGCGCTGGGAGGGCGTTCCGTTCTTCGTCCGCGCCGGCAAGTCCCTCGCGATGACGTGCACCGAGGTAATGGTGGAGCTCAAGAATCCTCCGCAGTGCGTCTTCA
>JAXDMI010000565.1:0-4635 GCA_034666145.1 Myxococcales bacterium
GGAGCCGAGCGAGCAGCTCGGCCGCCCACTCGTCGAGCATCGCATTCCCGCAGGCGGCGAAGTCGTCGCTCGTCCCGGCGAGGAGAGCTCGCCACGCGCGCGTCTGACCGATGAACGTCGCGGTGACCTCGGTCCCGCGCGCGACGTCGGCTTCTGCGAGCGCCGTGGCCGCGTCCGCGGGCATGGCGTGCTCGAGGCGGCCTTCGAGGAGGAGCGCGGGGAGCAGCGACGCGACGTACGGAGAGCCGGCGCCGATGGCGACATCGGCCAGCGTGGAGACGAGGACGGTGAAGGCGTCGTCGGACGCGGGCGGGAGCGCAGTCGACGTCGCGACGGCCGTTGCGGCAACGGGGGCCACGATCGTCTCGATGGGCGCGGGCGCCGGGGCCGCAGCGACCATCGGCGCGCCCTCCACGCTCGCGCTCTCGTCGAGAGGCGGCAGCTCCTCGACGACGATCTCACCGGCGTCGTCGTCCTCGTCCTCGAGGTCGTGGAGCTCACCACGCGCAACGATGCCGCTGATGCGCGGCTCGGGCACGGGCGCTTCCTCGACGACGTCGGGCTCGACGACCGCGGGCTCGATCGCGGCGACCGCGATGGGCTCCGGCTCGGGGAGGATCGCGACCGGCGCGCCGGTCACGTCGAGGCACACCCAGCTCACGCCGCGATGCAGCTCGGGATTGTCGTTCGGGAACTCCGCGGCGAGGCTGACCACATCCACCTCCACAACCCTCAGTTCTAATGGGGCGCGGCGGAAGGGCCAAAAAACAGGCCTCTTACGTATGCGTGAGCGCGGCCGTCAGCGCGGCTTTGCGTCGGCGATCGGCGCCGTCACCTTGCCGGTGATCGTCGGCGGGGGCGTGCCCTTCAGGACCTCGTTGCCGTTCGTATAGATGTTGTCGAACGCGATGTGCCCCTGGTCGAAGCCCTGGAAGTCGATCAACGCCGCGCTGCCGGTGAAGTTGGTGTTGGTGACCGTGTTCGGTCCCGCGCCCGAGCCGTAGATCGTGATGCCGTAGATGTCCGTGTCGCTCGTGATGTGATCGAGCTCGAACGACTCGGCCGGCTGCATGTGCAGGCCGCAGTGCGCGCCGGTGAGCGTCGTGTACGCGACCTTTACGTGATTCGCGTCGTACGCCGAGACGAGGTCCGCCGCGTTCTCGCCGTGGATGTTCGAGTCCTGGAGGTCCAGGTCGCCGCCCTTCGCGGCGTCCATCGCCTTCCTCACCGTGATTCCCTCGCTGTGGTGCGAGTCGTAGTCGAGGTGGCTCGCGACGAACGTGCCCTCGATCTCCGACTGCGAGAGCTGGTCCGCAGGAACCACGGCGGGGGTCGTCGCCTTCACGTGGCTCACCGTGAGCTTCGAGCCGTTGTTGACGACGAAGGGCTTCAGCGCATTCGTGATCGCGCCCTCGCTGAACGTGGAGTCGAGCGCACCCACCGCGGTGGCGATGCCGATGAGCCCGTTCTCGAGCTCGAGGCCTTCGAGGTCGGCCTGCCCGCCGCCGCTGACGATGAGCCCAGCCCACTTGGCGCATGTGATCTTCGCGTGCGACGCCGCCGCGCGCGCATGAATCTTCCCCGCGACGTACAGCGTCGAGCCCTCGGCGCAGGTGATCTTCGCGCCCGCCGCGATCTCGACCACCGCATCCTTGGCGATGGTCACCGTGCCTGTGAGGACCGTGCCGTCGACCCAGGTATCGGCGCCGTGGATCTCTCCGGTCCGCGCCTTTGCGTCGTTCCCGGCGCCGCCAGCGGCATCGGATGACGACGACGAGCACGCACCGAAGACCGGAAGCATCACCGACGCGAGCGAGAAAAAGAGGACGCGACGAAGCATGCGCATCGAAGAAGCAAAGCGGCGGCCAAGCTCTTCGTCGACGACATGCCGTCGATCAAGGCGCGCCATGATGTGCGCGCACATCGCCGCTGAGCCCCCGGCACTCCAGCCTCCGGGGCGGCGAAGGCCCGTCTAGCTCGAGCAAATCGTGACAGCCCCGTGGCAGAAACCGCGGTCGCTGGCCTGTAGCCTGAGGCCGTCAGGCTGTAGCCTTTTCCCTCTCGGAGGTCTCTCTCGTGCCCAACGCTTTCATTTCCGGTACCGGCTTCTACGTCCCTCCTCGCGTCGTCACCAATGACGACCTCCGGACGCAGTACGGGATCGACACGACGCACGACTGGATCGTGCAGCGGACGGGCATCGAGCAGCGGCGCTTCGCCGAAGAGGGTGTTGGCTCCGCCGATCTCGGCGCTGCCGCGGCCGAGAAGGCCATCGAGAGCGCGGGCATCAAGAAGACCGATCTCGACATGATCATCTTCGCGACGCTCTCACCGGAGCACTGTTTTCCCGGCTCCGGCGTCTACCTGCAGAACAAGCTCGGGCTCTGCGACGGACCGGACGCGAAGTTCGTCCCCGCGCTCGACGTTCGCAACCAGTGCAGCGGCTTCCTCTATGCGCTCGGCACGGCGTCCTCGATGGTGAAGTGCGGCGCGGCCAAGCACGTGCTCGTGGTGGGCGCCGAGGTCCACTCCGCCGCGCTCGATCTCTCGACCAAGGGACGCAACGTCGCCTCGCTCTTCGGCGACGGCGCCGGCGCGGTCATCGTCAGCGCCACCGAGGAAGACCGCGGCATCCGAAACTGGAAGCTCGGCGCCGACGGTCGCTTCGCCGACGTCCTCGCGCAGCGCGTCTGGGACATCCGCAAGCGGCCCTTCATCCCGTCGAACGCGGATGGCGTAGGTCAGGTGCAGCCCGAGATGATGTGGGCGCAGATGGAAGGCAAGCTGGTCTTCAAGAACGCCGTCGAGCGCATGATGACCGTGCTGATGGAGGCGTGCATCGCCAACAACATCACCGGCGCGGACATCGATCTCTTCTGCTTTCACCAGGCCAATCTGCGGATCAACCAGTACATCCAGAACGCGCTCGGCATCCCGGACGAGAAGATCGTCCACAACATCCAGCGCTACGGAAACACCACCGCCGCGACCATTCCGATCCTTCTCGCCGAGGCGGTGCAGAGCGGCAAGTTGAAGCGCGGAATGAAGGTCGCGTGCTGCGCCTTCGGCTCCGGCTTCACGTGGGGCGCCGTCATCATCGACTGGTGATCACGGCGGGCCGCAGATGATCCCGACGAGGCGCGGGTAGTACGAATCGTTCGCCTCGTTCGACGTCGTCTTCAGGCACTTCGCGGCGGGCCCGGCGTTGAAGCCGGCGCACTTCGCGGTCTCGTCCATCCCGAGGCTCATGCACTGCCCGATCTTGCTCGCGTCCTTCTGGCAGGTGCTGAACTGCTCGAACGTGCCGCCCTGATCGAAGCAATACGTGCATGATGCACGGCTGCACTGGACCGCGGCGTTGTAAGCGGCGCCGCACTTGTCCGCTTCCGGCATCATCTGCTCGACCGCGATGCAGCCCGCGATGTTCGACGTGTAGAACTTGCGGTTCGACTGCCACTGGATGGGCCCGGTGCCGTCCGCGGGCTCCGCGCAGTCGGTGCATGCCTTGTGGGCGGTCTTGAACGTCGTGCACGTGCCGTCCTTCTCGGTGACGCCGGGGTTTTCGAGGCACGCATGGAAGTAGTCGGTGAGATCCGTGGCGCTGCATGCGCTCGCCGTGACGGTCGGCGGCGTCCACGTCGGCGTGAAGCCCGGAGGGATCGAGGGCGGACACGACGTCGGTCCGGCTTCGGCAGCGTCGGGCGGACCGAGGCCGCCTTCGCCGACGAGCGGGCCCGGCGCGTCGGGCTCGGCGTCGGGCTTGGGCGGATCGACCGGGAATGCGCTGTCCGTGGTCGAGCTGCACGCGACGACGAGAGCCGTACCGAAGAACCCACCCGCGAGGAGCGTCGCGAGACCGAACGAAGAAGCGAAAGACTTCATGCGCGTGCACGCTGCACGTTCGACGCCACCGAGGCGCGCCGCCCTCAGCGTTCGCACGTGCGTTGCGCTCCTGCCGAAATCCTCGCTTCCACGAATGGCGTCGACGCCGTCACTGTACGTTTACGATCTCCCCATAATCCCGAGGGAATGTGCGCAGAGGCGGCTTGGATCGATCGGCGGTGAAACCTCGATCCAGGCTGCGGTCTCGAGCACGCAGCACCTGCTCTGTTCGACATCGGGATCCGCGGCGAAGATCCCGTAAAACCCGGCGCATCCGCGTTGGCCCCCTACGTGCAATCGACGTTGGACGCCGGACGGGTGAATCAGTGAAGGCGCAAAGCGGCGCCCTCGCTGGAATCCTCGTCTCCACGTCCGAACGAGGTGCAGTGACCATGATGAAGCGAGTTCTTGGAGCAGCGGGCGTCTCGGTCCTCGTGAGCTGTCTGGGCGCGTTGGCCGCGTGCGGCAGTCCGTCGTCCGACGAGAACACCCAGTCGGGCGCAGCGGCCCTCCAGTCCGCCAACGTCGCCATCGACCTGTTCGATGCCAACGGATCGAAGGTCGGTGAGGGCGCCGGCGTCTTGATCGCGCCGAACCTGGTCCTCACCTCCGCTCATCTCATCGCCGGCAAGGCGCGCTGGGCCATCAAGACCGCCGACGGCACGAAGACCGCGACCGGCACGCGTGGCCTCACCTACGACTGGATGAAGTACGACAGCCTGAAGGCGCACCCGCGCAAGCACGACGTCGGCG
>JAXDMI010000566.1:0-7256 GCA_034666145.1 Myxococcales bacterium
GTCGTGCTGCGCGTCGTGCCGAAGCCGAAGCCCAAAGAGACCGACAAGGCCAAGCCCGCCGGCGCGCCCGCGGCGGGGGGGAAGAAGTGATGCGCTCGCTTCTTCGTGGTCGTCGTTTGCTCTCGGCCGCGACGGGCGCGACCGTCGCGATGGGCGCGATGCTGTCGCTCGCGCTCGTCGCGTGCGGCGGCAACGACGCTCCGCCGCCGGTCGCGCCGCAGCCTCCGCCGATCGCTTCCGCCGCTCCGCCGCCCGGGCCCGTCGATCCGCTGGGCCCGCGCCCGCCGCTTCCGCCGCCGCCGCCGTTCGTGCCGCCCGTTCCGGTCGCGTACACGCGTCCCAACGGCATGACGGTGTGGATCCTCGAGCGTCATGCGCTCCCCATCGTCTCCATGCAGGTGGTGGTTCCGGCCGGAGCAGCGACCGATCCCGCGGACAAGGGCGGCCTCGCGCTCGCTACCGCGAACATGCTGGACGAGGGCGCGGGCACGCGCGGCGCGCTCGACATCTCGCGTGACATCGATCGTCTCGGCGCGACACTGTCGACCGGCGCGTATGCCGACTACGCGTTCGCGGCGATCACCACGCTGAAGAAGAACCTCGCGCCCGCGAGCGCGATCCTCGGCGACGTGATCACCAAGCCGACGTTCTCGCCGGTGGAGTGGAAGCGCGTCCACGACCTGTGGCTCAACGAGCTGCGCGCACGCCAGAGCGAGCCGGACGCGGTGGCGGGCGTCGTCTCGTTGCGGCAGCTCTTCGGGAGCGATCCCTACGGCCATCCTACCAACGGCACGCTCAAGTCAGCCGCCCGCGTGACGCTCGAGGACGCGAAGAAGTTCTACGCCACGTCATGGCGTCCCGATCACGCCACCGTGGTGGTGGCGGGCGACGTGACGCGCGCCGAGCTCGATCCGCTCCTCGATCAGGTGTTCGGCGCATGGAAGGCACCGAAGGCCGAGCCGACCACGCTCACCGTCGGAAAGAACGACGCGACGAAGCCCGGTCGCCGTGTCGTCGTCGTCGATCGCGCGGACGCTCCGCAGTCGGTCCTCGCGCTCGTGCGACCTGGTGTTGCGGCGAGCGATCCGGACGCGCCCGCGCTCGTGCGCATCAACACCGCGCTCGGTGGGAGCTTCACGTCGCGGCTGAACCAAGACCTCCGCGAGGAGCACGGCTGGAGCTACGGCGCGCGGTCTCGCTTCTCGTTCAACAAGCGCAAGGGCCTCTTCTCCGCGCAGGCGGCGGTGCACACCGAGCACACGGGCGAGGCGCTCCAAGCGATGATCGCCGACGTCGAAGCGATCGCGCGCGAAGGCCTCACCGACGAGGAGGTCGAGAAGACCCGCCTCATCGCGCGCGGTGAGCTGGTCGACGCGTTCGAGAGCGTCGAGGCGGCAGCGCGCCGTCTCGCGCGCAACGCCGGCGTCGGCCTTCCCGCCGATCACGAGGCCAAGGCCGCGCTCGCGCTCGATCGCGCGACCAAGGACGACCTGCGAAGGCTCGCCGCCGGGCACGTCGATCCGAAGGACGCGATCATCGTCATCGTCGGACCGCGCGCGAAGCTCCAGCCCCAGCTCGAGAAGCTCGGCATCACCGCCGTCGAGACGAGCGGTCCCGAAGGCGATTGATGGCAGCCCGTTCTCGCTCGGTGGCCTCCGCCCCGCCCTCCATCTCGCTCGCGCCCGGCGCCGAGAACAACGCGTTCGCGACGATGCTCGCCGATCTCGTGCGGCAGAACCTCGAGAGCAAGCCACACAAGACGAAGGACTTCGACGCGCTCGCCAAGGGACGCGGCGCGACCATCGCGCTCGTCGCCGACGACGCCGAGGTCGCGCTCACGCTCGAGTTCCGTGACGGGCGCCTCGTCCTCCATGACGGCATCAAGGGCGTGCCGGACGTCGCGGTCCGCGGATCGGCCGACCAGATCATGGCGCTCTCCAACGTCCCGCTCACGCGGCCCCTCGCGCTGCCCATCCCGACCGACCGTCCCGCCCTCGACGTCCTCGTCGAGATGATCCGGGCGGCCCGCAGCGGTGAGCTCAAAGTCCTCGGAATGCTTGGAAACTTCCGCGTCCTTTCCCGCTTGACGAGGGTGATGAGCGTGAACGGCTGAAAAGGCCGTCGCGCTTGACAGCTTTCCGCCGCGCCCGTAGGTTGCGCGCCCCGCAGGTGGTGGAAAACCACCGTTAATCTTCCAAACTCAGCGCGCACTCATCCGCTCCCGAAGGTTCTACATCATGGCCGTTTCGATCCGACTCTCCCGCCAGGGCACCAAGAAGAGGCCCTTCTACCGCGTCGTCGTCACCGACTCGCGCAGCCCCCGCGGCGGAAAGTTCCTCGAGAACATCGGCACGTTCGATCCGGCCAAGGAGATCAAGGACTCGTCGCTGAAGATCGACCAGGAGCGCCTGACCTACTGGCGCAGCACCGGCGCGCAGCCGTCCGACACGCTGGTCAAGCTCCTCAAGGAGCTCGGCAAGCACGAAGTCTCCGCTGCCGCGGCCGCGAAGTAAGCGACGACGATGAAGGAGCTCATCAAAGCTATCGCCGTCGAGCTGGTCGATCACCCCGATCAGGTGGTGGTCACGGAGATCGCGAGCGAGCACAACTGCTTGATCGAGCTCCGCGTCGCCAAGGAAGACGTCGGCAAAGTGATCGGCAAGGAAGGCCGCACCGCTCAGTCGATGCGCACCATCCTCGCCGCCGTCTCGACGAAGCTCGGCAAGCGCGCTCACCTCGACATCGTCGACTGAGCACGCTCGAGACGAGCCGCGAGGCAGATCGAATGGATGCGGACGACTGGGTACCGCTCGCGGAGGTCGCGCGTCCGCACGGCGTGAAGGGCGAGCTGCGCCTCCGTCTGTTCAATGCGACGAGCGACGTCCTCCTCGGGCAGGACGAGGTGCTCGTCCGCATGAAGGGCGGCGAGGAGCACGAGGTCTCCGTCGAGCGCGCGCGTCGCGCCGACGACGCGATCCTCATGAAGCTCTTCTCGGTCGACGACCGCAATCGCGCCGAGGATCTGCGCGGCGCGCACATCTGCGTGCGGCGCCGTGATTTCCCCGAGGCCGAAGACGGCGAGTTCTACGCCATCGACGTGGTCGGCTCGGAGGCGAGGCTCGCCGGCGAGCGCATCGGCGTGGTGGCGGAGCTCATCACCTACCCGAGCATCGAGGTGCTCCTCATCCACGCCGACGACGGCAAGGGTGACTGGGAAGTGCCGCTGACCGAGATGTTCATCGGCAAGGTCGACGTCGCGGGCAAGGTCGTGGAGCTCGTGACGCTCGACGACGTCGAGCGCACGCCGCGCCGCAAGGAGAAGCCGAAGGAAGCGCCCAACGCCGCGCCGAACGACGCGCCAGACGACGCGCCAAACGACGCGAAGGACGAAGGCGAGAGCTAGTGCGCGTCGACGTCGTGACGCTGTTCCCGGAGCTGTTCGACACGTTCTCGAAGACCAGCTTCGTCGGCCGCGCCGCTTCCGGCGGTCAGCTCGAGCTCCGTCTGCGCTCGCCGCGCTCTTTCGGGCTCGGCAAGCACAAGAGCGTCGACGACACGCCCTACGGCGGCGGCAGCGGCATGGTCATGCGCGTCGACGTCATGGTCGCGTGCATGGAGGCGCTCGACGCCGAGGCCGAGGCCTCGGAAAAGCCGCGTGCCCATCGCATCCTGCTCACGCCGCAAGGGAAGCCCTTCGCGCAGCCGAGCGCCGCGCGGTTCGCGACGCTCCCCGCGATCATGCTCGTGTGCGGACGCTATGAGGGCTTCGACGAGCGCATCCGCCACTTCGTCGACGAGGAGCTCTCGCTCGGCGACTTCGTCATGACCGGCGGAGAGATCGCGGCGATGGCGGTCATCGAAGCCGCGGTCCGGCTCATCCCCGGTGTGCTCGGCAACGAGGACTCGACACGCGAGGAGTCGCACGGCGAAGAAGGCCTGCTCGAGTATCCGCAGTACACGCGGCCCGCGGAGTTCCGCGGCCAAACCGTCCCCGAGGTGCTCGCGTCGGGGAATCACGCGCACATCGAGGCGTGGCGAAAGACGCAGGCGATCGAGCGAACCGCGCTGCGGCGCCCGGATCTGGTGAAGCCGGCGAAGCCGAAAAAGGCCGGCGAATGAGCCGCCGCCTCGCCATCGCGCTCGTCCATCGCCCGGTGCTCGACAAGGAAGGCCTCGTCGTCACCACCGCGCTCACCAACATCGACGTGCACGACCTCGCGCGCAGCGCACGCACGTACGGCTGCACGGACTACTTCGTCGTGCATCCCGTCGAGATGCAACGCGAGCTCGCGACCCGCATCGTGGCGCACTGGACCGAGGGCTCGAGCGCGAAGCGCATCCCCGATCGCAAGGACGCTCTCGCCATCGTGCGCGCGGTCCCGAAGCTGGAGGACGCGATCGCCGCGCTCGGCGCAGACGTCGAGGTGTGGGTCACCGCGGCGCGCGTCTTCGAAGGCAAGACGACGCTGTCATTCGAGGGCGCACGCACGAAGCTCGAAGGCCCAGGCGGGCCGGTGCTCCTCGTGTTCGGCACCGGGTGGGGGCTCGCACCCGAGATCATCGACGGCGCCCACGCCGTGCTCGAGCCGATCCGCGGGCCCGGCCCCTGGAACCATCTCAGCGTGCGCTCGGCCTGCGCGATCGCGCTCGACCGACTGTGCGCGCCACGCTGACGACCTGACGCTTCAACGAATCGATTCAGCGAACGCGGACGCGCCAGATCCTGCCGTCGCCGTAGGTCGCCCAGTACACGGTGTGCGAGCCGTCGGGCGCGACGTCGACGGCAATGCCGCGCGGCCGATTCTGGCTCTTCGCGAGCGAGACCGGGTCGCCGCCGGCCTTCGAGAGCATGACGACGGCGCCGTCGGCGGTGGTCTCGGCCGCCGATGAGCGTGTAAAGTACACATATGCGTCGTCGACCACGACGCTGCGCGGGAAGGGGTGCCCGCTCCCGATCAGCGTGGTGGCACCGCCCGCCGGCGTCGGCAGCCTGAGGACCGCCCCGCCGATCGTGACGATGTAGAGCGCGGTGCCGTCGGCAGCCATGTCGGCCACCTCCGGCATGTTGTCGAGCGTGGCGATGGGAACGCCCGCGTCGGTGGTCCCGTCGGCGCTCTTCGGGACGCGCCACACCTGCTCGGGCTGCTGTAAGAAGAAGTAGGCGAACGCGTCGTCGACGGCGAGCGCGGTGGGCTCTCGCGGATCGAGCGGCCTCACGACGTCCTTGGCGTTGTTGGAGTCCTCGCGATTGTTGCGGCGCAGCTTGTCCGGCCACGTCGACCAGATCTGATCGTCGGGCGCACGCGCGATGGCGATGGTGCGAGCCTTGAGATTCGTCTGGACGTCCTGGATCCTCCGCGGCACCCCGGCGTCCTGGTCGAGGGCGCTCTTCGCGAGGCTCGAGATCTCGTAGACGTCTGTGCCGCCGTCGCCCTTGGTCACGTTGGCGAAGTTCGCGTTGTGCCAGATCACGTTGGTCGAGTCGACGAGGATGCGATGCGGTTCGGCCTGGCTCTGCGCGATCGCCACCGTTGGGCCGCCGCCCTTCGGCTTGCGCATCACGGTCTCGTCGCCTTCGTTGGTCCAGTAGACGTACGCATCGTCGACGGCGATGCCCCACGGCTTGCCCTGACCCGCCGCGAACATCTCGGGGGGACCGATCACGAGCGCGCCGTCGGGCTGCATTTGCGCATCGAGAGGCACCACGACATCGACCGCAGGGCCGCCTTCGGCGCTCGCGCCGGCGTCGGCGTCGTAGGGCTGCTTGTCCTCGAGACCAACGACCGCCGCGCACGCCGCCGAGCCCGCGCAGAGCACGAGACCAACGACGACGATCCGGGCGCGCCTCACGCCTCGAAGGCTACCACACGGCTCGCAGACCACCGCCGCGGGCGCCGAAGCGCGCCGGCGTCGCAGGCGACGCCGTCGTTGCCGGTCGCGACCTCGGAGCGGTGACGAGGAGCACGATCCCCGCGGCGAGAGCGACGCCGCCGAACACGAAGGCGATCGTGGAGAGCGTCGCCGAGTCCTTCGCGCTGTCGTTGGCGCGGAGCCCCGCGTCGTCGCAATGCGAGCCGAGGCAGTGCTCGTCGACGGTCGATTTCTGCGAGAGCGTGCGCACGCCGAAGAACGTGCCGGCAGCCGCTCCGGCCACGCCGACGCCCAGCGCGACCCAACCGAGCGCTCGCTGCGCTCCGCCGTCGCCCGTCGAACCAAGGCCATCGACGCTCCCGACTGACGCCGAAGCCGGCGCAGGAGGACCGCTGACCGAGCCTTCGTCGACGAGCGGCGGCACGACGACGGTGCGCTCGCCGGGGCCGGGCTCGATCTTCACGCGCGTCGTCCACGCCGCCTTCCCGGGAGCGCGCGCATCGAGCTCGTGCTCACCGGGATCGATCGGCACACGGGTGCCCGCCGCCGCGGGCGTCAGCGCCTTTCCGTCGAGGAGCACCACGAGGTCCTTCACTTCGGGGAAGCGGAACGTGACGTACGACAGCCGCTTGCCGAGCTCGTCGACCTTGCTGCGCGCGAGCTTCTCGCGGTCGGCCTGGTGAGCGCGCGCGGCAAACGTCGCGGCCTCCGCGTAGTCGGCCCACGCGGTGGCGGTGCGCCCTTCTTGGTCGTGGCACGTCGCGACGTTGAGGATGGTGCCCGGCTTGGGATCGAGGCGGTGGCTC
The DNA here is from genome assembly GCA_034666145.1 of Myxococcales bacterium. Classification (GTDB taxonomy): domain Bacteria; phylum Myxococcota_A; class Polyangia; order Polyangiales; family Polyangiaceae; genus Labilithrix. The sequence goes on from JAXDMI010000566.1 coordinate 6,678, forward strand.
TCGACGTACTTTGCGCAGGCCTCCGCGACCTTGCCCTCGGCCTGCAGGTCCTTGGCCGCGCGAAACAGCGCTTCGGCCATGCCCTTGTCGGCAGCGAGGGGGGTGGGGACTGGCGTCGTGTCGGGGGGCGAAGGGGCCGCGCTCGCTACGACGTCCGCCGTGAGCACACAGAGCACAAGCGCAGCAGAGGCGAGCCGTGGCCCTAGAACGATCATCCTCGATTGAAGAGGATAGCGGGCGCATCCGTCGATGTCTCGACGAGCGGAGCCTCGATGACGAGACCGCCGGGTCGTCCCGTCGCGCATTCCACGAGGACCACCCGCGCGCGGTCCTTCGCGCGGCCGTGCACGGGCCGGAGCCGCTTCGGCTCGAGGCCTCGCGCGCGGAGCTCGACCAGGAGCGTAGTGGCCTCGATCGCCGGGTAAATCAGGCAGATCCGCGCACGACGACCCGCCAGGCGCCGCGCCGCGTCCAGGAAGACGCCGAGCGGTCCGCTCCGGGCGCGCGCGCTCGCGGCCGACGGCGCGCGGCCTCGGCCGGGCTCGACGTACGGCGGATTGCACACGACGAGATCGGCGG
>JAXDMI010000567.1:0-5025 GCA_034666145.1 Myxococcales bacterium
CACGCGGAGGAGCTTCGGCTGCACGTCGAGCGGCAGCTCTCCGATTTCGTCGAGGAACACCGTGCCGCCGTCGGCGAGCTCGAAGGCGCCCTGCCGCGTGGCGACGGCGCCGGTGAACGCGCCACGCTCGTGGCCGAACAGCTCGCTCTCGATGAGCGAGTACGTGACCGCGCCGCAGTCGACGACGAGGAAGGGATGCTTCGCGCGCGGGCTGCCCGACCAGATGGCGCGCGCCAGCACGTCCTTGCCGGTGCCGGTCTCGCCTTCGAGGAGAACCGTGGCGTCGGTCGGCGCGATGCGCTCGAGGATGCCGAAGATGGTGCGCATCGAGAGGCTCGAGCCGATGGCAGGACCGAAGAAGTGCTTCTCGCTCGGCAGCACCTCGACGCGGTGGACGGTGGGCTTGAACTGGATGTCCACCTCGCCGACCTTGAGGACGCTGCCCGGCTGGACCATCGCCTCGCGGATGCGCGTGTTGTCGATCTTGGTGCCGTTGGTCGACTCGAGATCGCGAACGTGGAGGCCGTCGGGCGCGCGGATGATCTCGCAGTGATGGCGCGAGACGGTGTCGTCGGTGAGGACGAGATCGTTGTCGGCGGCCTTGCCGATGGTGAGCCGCCCGCCGACCACCTTCGACGTGCCCTTGTGCGATCCGGTGAGCACGATCGCTTGCACGCCCGAGGGCGCGCCGAGGATGTTGGCGGCGGCGCGCGTGGAGATCTCGTGCGACGAGTCGAAGCGCGAACGCTTCACCGTAGCCGCCCGCTCCAGCTCCGACTTCGCGGAGTCGGCGGGCGCGTCGGACGCCGGCACGGCGACCGTGGGAGGGGCGCTCTCTTCGGCGCTGGCGGCTGTTTCCTTGGGCTCGTTCATCGCGACACGTCGACTTGGGTGGTCCCGCCCCCAAGGGTAACCCGCCTTTCGACCGATCGGCGACCTTCCCGTGTGTCGAGGTCGATCCGGAGCCTGTAATCGCCATCCGCCAGCTGGGGCTCCTGCGAGACGATGCGCGGCGCCTCGCCGAGGGAAAAGGTCATCCGGGCGTCGCGCGCCACCTCGCCGTCCGCGGCGACGTACTGGATCTCGAGGCCCGTGACCTCGGCTGCCCGTTCCCCGAGGACCAGCCGAAGGTGCTGATCTCGCGGCGCTTTCGACGAAAGATAGCCGGCGATCAACGCGCCGGCACCGAGGACGAGGAACGGGAGGAGCTTTCTTCGCCGGACCGGACGAACAGGAAGCGGTGACTCGCGGGCGGGCTCGCCGTCACTGTCCACGGAACGACCGCACGCGTACGACGAGGCCCTTCACGACCTCGTCCGGCAGCTCGAACTTGGGCATCCGGCCCTTGCCGGCGGTGATGGTGGCGGCGATTTCCTCGTCCTTGACCGTGGACTGCCAGTCCTCGCGGCCCAGATCGGCGGCCTTGAACATGGCGCCCTGGGGGCCGTCACCCCGACCCTCCGGTCCGTGGCAGGACTGGCACTGGTTCCGCCAGGTCAGCTCGACGAGGCCGCTCGCGCCCCCGCCGTCGCCCTTGGGGCCCTGCTTGGCGCTCTTCTTCTCACCGTCGTGGTCGCTGGCCGTCCATTCCTTGAGGCCGTCGGCCGAAGGCGCGCGATCACAGGCAGCGAGCCCAGCAGCAAGGACGAGGACGGCCGGCAAGGCCATGGAAGAGCGAAGAATCGGCTTCATCCGTCAGGAGCCCTTGTAAGCCATCCAGCGTGGCGGCGCGACCCCCTCGTTCCGTACCCCGCTTGCCGCGCGGCGCATCGATCCTTGTCGCAAGCCACGCTCGGAGCTAGAGATCTCGACAGAAAGGCGCGGACCCCGGAGACGAGGCCGCGACCACCTGAACATGTACGGTTCGAGCGGCTCTTCGCCCGTGAAGAAGGTCACCGTCCCCGATCTGCGCGCACGCAAAGGCGGCGAGAAGATCGCGATGGTCACGGCCTACGACTACACGATGGCTCGCCTCGTCGACGAGGCCGGCGTGGACATGGTCCTCGTCGGTGACTCCCTCGGCATGGTGGTGCAAGGACTCACGACCACCATCCCCGTCACGATGGACGAGATGGCGTACCACTGCCGTGCCGTCGCGCGCGGCCTGGGGCACGCACACCTCGTCGGCGATCTTCCGTTCATGAGCTACCAGGTGTCGCCGCAGCAAGCGGTCGAGAGCGCCGGCAAGCTCATGAAGGAAGGCGCCTGCGAGAGCATCAAGCTCGAAGGCGGCCAAGAGGTCGCCGAGCACGTGCATCGCATCGTCCGCGCCGGCGTTCCCGTCGTCGGGCACATCGGCCTCACGCCGCAGAGCGTCCATGCGCTCGGCGGATTCAAGGTGCAGGGTCGCGGCCAGGACGGCGCCGAGAAGGTGCTCGCCGACGCGATCGCTCTCGAGCAAGCCGGCGCGTTCGCCATCGTGCTCGAGGCCATCCCGCCGGATCTCGCCGCGCAGGTGACGGCGCTCGTGTCGATCCCGACCATCGGCATCGGCGCCGGTGCGGGCTGCGACGGTCAGGTGCTCGTCTGCACCGATCTCCTCGGTCTCTCGCGCGGACATCAGCCGAAGTTCGCCAAGCGCTTCGCCAACCTCGGCGACGCTGCCGTCGAAGCCTTCAACGCGTACGTCACCGAGGTCCGCGCGGGCACGTTCCCCGGCGCAGGTCAGACGTACAAGCCGAACGCGGCGAACACCGGAGCCGGCTCGGTGCCGCTCCTCAGCCAGCGCGCGCGCGAAGCCGCGATGACCGCCGACGAGCTCGACGCTCCGCTCGCGCTCGATCTCTGGCACTGATTTTTCGGCACTGATTTTTCGGCACTGATTTTCGGCCTGATCTCGGGCACTTCGCGGCCATGCGAATAGGCGAGGGCGCTCGCTCGTCGATCCTGGGGTGAGCGGCGAGCTGGGACCAAGTCATCGGAGCGACACGTTCGCGGCGCGCGCGGTTCGTTCCATCCGTCATGCGATCGTCGACGAGTCACGTGGCGGACGCGCCGCCGAGATTGCCGCGTGGTCGAACGGCGCGACGGCGGTGGGCGTCGGGCTCGCGATCAGCGTGCTCGGTTGGGAGCGGCTGGCGATTCACGCCGCATGGCTCGGCCTCGCCGGCGCGGTCCTCATGCTCGTCGTGTTGCGACTCGCGCTCACGCATCGCCTCACGGTCTGGGTCGCCGCCGTCGCCGGCACGCTCTCCGTCGCCGCGCTCAGCGGGTCACTCGCGTGGCTGTTTGCGCACGTCGTCGAGAACGCGGAGGCTCCGTCGATCGCAGCGCTGGCTGGTGCGCTCCTCGGCGCGCTCGCTCCGGCGTGGGGCTACGCGCACATCGCTCGCTGTCGCGCGAACGACGTCCGCGACTCGCTCGTCGATCCCGTCAGCGGTCCCCACTCGCGCCCGAGGCACTCGCGCCCCGTCAGCTCACGATGACGCGTGCGTCGTCGTGGCCGCCACGCTGCCCTCGACGACGCGCGCCGTCGACAGCCACACCGTGAACGTGGTGCCGGTTCCCAGGTTGCTCGCGACGTCGATGCGACCGCCCATGCGTTCGACGATGTCGCGGCAGATGGAGAGCCCGAGGCCGGTGCCCGCAGGCTTCGTCGTGTAGAACGGCTCGAAGATCCGCGTCATGCGGTCGGCAGGGATGCCCTCGCCGTTGTCCACGACGTCGATCCCGACCAGGTTCGCGCCCTCGTCGTGATGCGTCTTGACGCGGATCTGACGGCCTTCGGAGGCGCGCGTCTCCATCGCCTGCGCGGCGTTCACGAGGAGGTTGATGAACACCTGGCACAGGCGCGACTCGCTCGCGAGCACGCACGGAACCTCGTCGAGCTCGAGGATCACGCTCGCGGTGCGCGCCACCTCGGGCCCCGACAGACGCAGCGCGATCTCGAGGACGCTGCGCGCGTCGACGTAGAACAGCTCTTCGCCGCCGGTGCGTCCGAGCGCGCGCAGATCCCACACGATCTGCTGCATGCGCCGGGCGCCTTCGCGCGCCTCGACGAGCGCCTTCGTGTTGCGCGCCGGATCCGCGGAGCGTTCGCCGACGACGAAGTCGAGGTTGGCGAGCACGTACGTCAGCGGATTCATGATCTCGTGCGCGACGCTCGCCGCCAGCATGCCGACGCTCGCGAGGCGCTCCTTCTCGGCGAGGCTGGCGAGCATCTGACGTCGCTCGGTCATGTCGTGGGAAACGCAGAGGACGCTCTTGACCTCGCCGTTCTCGACGATGGGGACGAGCTGCGACTCGTACCAGACGAACTTGCCGTCCGGACCCATGGCGCGCGCCTCGAACCGCGCGGGGCGCTGCGTGGCCACGGTCTCTTCGAACTGCCGTCGGTACTCGTCACGGCCGACGGGATCGACGAAGTCGTAGGCCGACTTGTTCAGCACTTGTTCCATCTGGAACTGCTCGAGCACGCGATTGATGAAGAGGATCTTCCCCTTCACGTCCGTCATCAGGACGAAGTCGGGGAGGTTCTCGGCGAGGATTCGCCACTTCTGCTCGCTCCTCCGGCGCTCTTCTTCGATGCGCTTCCGCTCGGTGATGTCGAGGAACGTGACGACGGCGCCGGCGAGGCTGCCGTCGGCATCGAGCACGGGCTCCGCGCGGAACACGGCCCACGAGAGCTCGCCGTTCTGCTTGCGCACGCCGAGCGTCGTCGGGCCTGCGGCCTTGCCCGTGGTGAGCACCATCGCGACCGGATACTCGGCAGCGGGGAAGGCGCTTCCGTCTTCGCGGATCGTCTCGGGATCGAAGTCGGTGATGTAGCGCTTCGCGAGCACGTCGAAGCGGATGCCGAGGATACGCAGCGCGTCGACGTTCGCGCTGCGGATCGCGCCGTCCTTCGCAACGTGAACCACGCCACCCGGAACCGCATCGAGGATTCGACGCACGAGCTCCTCTCCCTCTTGGAGGGTGTGGATGTGGTTCAGCGCGTCAGCCATCGTTCGTCAGTGTCCGGTCTCGCCGTCGTGGATGCCACCAGGCAGTTTGTCGCGGCCAGCTGCGACACGCTCGTTCCAGGTC
>JAXDMI010000568.1:0-6609 GCA_034666145.1 Myxococcales bacterium
GGGGGACGCGCTTTTCGCTTTTGTTTGGGCAGGTATTTGGGATTTGGTGTCGCGTGGGCGGACCCGGATAGTCGATTGGCGCTCATTCGAGAGCGTAATGGGCTTCGCGCATGCGGTGTTGGTGACTAATTGCCACGCGTCCGCAGCGGCGAGACATCTCACCTCGCCGGCATGTTTATTATTCGACGTAACGTCGTTGGGATTCTTCGAACTCGAATCGAGGCTTACCGATGAAACGTCGATTGTTGATATCGCTCGCTGTGCTCGCGGGCGTGGGCATGACGGCGCAGGGCGCCGAAGCGCAAGAACCCGGCTACGCCGCCAGTGTCTTCGAACCGTCGGAGCGCGGCAGCGACTGGTTCGCGAACGAGTCCAACGACTACCGCGGCAAGCTGCGGCTCGCGGTCGGTGCGGTCGGCGATTACAGCTATCGCGGTCTCATCGGCTCGTACAATCCCGACGGCACCGTGCGCGCCTCGGTGCTGCGCAATCAGATGCTCGTGCACACCGGCGCGAGCCTCGTGATCGCGGAGCGCCTGCGCCTCGGCCTCAGCGTCCCGATTCAGCTCTACGCCGACGGACATCCCGCGACCGTCAACGGAATCACCTACGACCCGACGAAGCAGGATCAGAGCATCGGCGACATCCGCGCGTCGATGGACCTTCGGGTCGCCGGCGAATACGGCGAGCCCATCACGCTCGCCATCGGCGCTTCGCTCTTCATCCCCATCGGCCAGCGTGATCAGTTCACGGGCGACGACGTCACCCGCTTCGCGCCGCACGTGAACGTCGCCGGCGACTCCGGCATCTTCGCGTACGCCATTCGCGGCGGCTACGAGCTCCGGCCGTTGCGTGTGGATTACATCGATACGCGCACGGGCAGCACCATCACCTTCGGCGGCGCCGCCGGTCTGCGCTTCGCGGACAAGCACATCCTCGTCGGCCCGGAGCTCTACGGCCGGACCGGCGTCTCCAACGCCGACGGTCTCGCTGCGCACGACACGCCCATCGAGATCCTCATGGGCGCGCACTTCAACGTCGCGAGCGGCTTTCGCATCAACATGGGCGCCGGCACGTTCCTCGACCACGGCTTCGGCGCAGCCGTCGCGCGCGGTCTCTTCGGCCTCGAGTGGTTCCCGGATGCGGAGAAGCCCGATCGCGACAAGGACGGCGTCTACGACGACGAGGACGCGTGTCCCGATACCGCCGGCGTTCGTACGAACGACCCCAAGACGAACGGCTGCCCGCCGCCTCCGCCCGATCGCGACGGCGACGGCATCATCGACAGCGAGGACGCATGTCCCGACGTCCCGGGCGTTCGCACGAACGATCCGAAGACGAACGGCTGCCCGCCTCCGCCCGATCGCGACGGTGACGGTGTCCCCGACGCCGTCGACGCGTGTCCCGACGTCCCCGGCGTAAGGACCGACGACCCCAAGACCAACGGCTGTCCGCCCGACCGCGACGGTGACGGCGTGCTCGACAAGGACGACGCGTGTCCCGACGTCCCCGGCATCAAGACCAACGACCCGAAGACGAACGGCTGTCCCGACGGCGATCGTGACAAGGACGGCATCCCGAACGACGTCGACGCGTGCCCCGATCAGGCCGGCCCGAAGTCGGACGACCCGAAGACGACCGGTTGCCCGCGCGTCTTCATCAAGAACGGGCTCATCCAGATCCTGGAGCAGCCGAAGTTCGACTTCAACAAGTCGAACATCAAGCCGGAGAGCGACTCGCTCCTCACCGAGGTCGCCAAGGTGATGACCGATCACCCGGAAATCAAGCACGTTCGCGTCGAAGGCCACACCGACAACGTCGGCAGCGCCCCGTACAACCTCAAGCTCTCGCAGCAGCGCGCCGACTCCGTGATCAAGTGGCTCTCGAGCCATGGCATCGCCGCCGATCGCCTCACTGCGAAGGGCATGGGCAAGGAGACCCCGCTCGTGCCGAACGACACGGAGCTCAATCGCGCGCTGAACCGCCGCGTCGAGTTCCATATCGAGGACCAGGAGCAGACCGTCAAGGAGATGGTCAAGACCCCCGGTGGCGGCACCGTCGTCGCGCCGCCGAAGGATCCGACGCAGCCGAAGGCGCCGGCTCCGAACCCGACTCCGGCTCCGGCACCGAAGCCCTAGAGAAGCCAGAGAAGCCAGAGAAGCCACAGAAGGTAGCGCCGTAGAAGCGCGCCGACGTGCAGCGGAACAGGCGATCGGCAACGTGCCGGTCGCCTGTTTTGCGATTTGTGCCGTGGTACCGTCCGCGCGTGCGTCGCTCGCTCGCGTTCCTGCTCGTCGCCATCGGGCTCGTCGCCCTCGTCGTGGGCGTCGCTTCAGGATGCGGGACGCTCTTCTCGTACAACGGCCGGCATCCCATCGCCGTGCAGCCGCTCGCGGTCGGCACGCCGCTCCGTCACACGTTCCCGGGCAAGGCCGGACGGCGTTACACGGTGGCCGTGCACGTCGTCTTCGATCGCGATGCCGTCCCGGAGTCGAACGGTCAGCTCGTCGTCGAGGCGCGGTTCCCGCTCGTCGCTTCGATCGAGGACGCCGCCGGCCTGCCCGCGGCGAAGATCACGGGTTGGCTCGACCCGAGTCAGCCTCCCACGGTGCTCTACGGCCACTCGGCGAGCGCCACCCAGCGACGCCCGATGGGCGCCGGCCCCGAGGAGCTCGTCGCCGAGCGACTCGTGGGGCCCTACCTGGCCACGCAAGATCGGGACGTCATGTACGTCGTCGAGCTCGGACCCGACACCGTCGGTAGGGCGCCCGTCCGGGAGCTGCGCATCGTCATTTACGACGACAAGCTGCCCACCTCCATCACTGTGGCCTTCGCGGTAGCGGGGGCCGGCGCTCTGGCGTTGTTTACGGGTTCGATCCTGCTCTTTTTGGGGGTTTTCCGAGCACGTCGCGGTGGTACTCGGCGCCGTCAAATCGTATAACGCGCGACCATGCCCCTCCGCTCCTCGGCGCGCTTCGTCTCCTTTGCCGTTGCCTTCGCCATCGTCCCCGCGGTCGTCGCTTTCGCGCCGATCGCGGCCGCTCAGACCGCCCCGCCCGCGGCTCCGACGACCCCGAAAAAGGAGGAACCGAAGACCGAGACGCCGGCCACTCCTTCCACGCCTTCCACGCCCCCGGCGGCGGGCACGACGCAGCCCGCGACCGGCCCGACCTCGCCGACGCAGACCGAGGCCGCCGTCGACACGAGCTCGATGAAGGCGCCCACGGAGCCGGCGCCCGCGGGCGACACTATCGAGCAGCGGCGCGCGGTCTACATCTCTGCCGACTTCGGATTCACCCGCGCCGACGTGGGCGGGCTCTCCGACAGCACCAACTTCGACAAGACGGGCGCCAACGGCATCCTCGCGGGGATCGGCATCGGTTATCGCCACAACCGGCTCCGCATCGGCGGGCGCTTCCGCGACGCGAACACCACGGAGTTCAGCCTCTGGTCGCTCATGGGAGAGATTGGCTACGGCTTCCCGATGCGGCCGATCACGCCCGTCATCTTCGTGCACGCCGGCTACATGTTCGACTCCGGCATCGAGCGCTCGGTCATCGCGCACTCGCTTCCCTCGGGCAACGTCCTCACGCCCAACCTCGGGCTCGACGGCGCAGTGGTCGGCGCCGAGGTGCTCGGCAACCTCCACGTCTCGCAGTTCCTGCGCATCGGACCGTTCATCGGCTTCGACTTCACCTGGCTGCACCGCAAGCAGGTCAGCCTCCCGCAGTCGATCGTTCCGCTGACCGACGAGACGAAGAACAACCCGCTCTACACCGACTCGGGCAGCGGCGTGGGCTACGTCTTCAGCCTCGGCATCCGCGGCACGGGCGACATCGCGTTCTAGCCTCACCGCGGCCTCACCGCGGCCTCACCCCCGGCTCACCCCGGCCTCTCTCCCGAAGCGGGAGAGGGGAGTAAGATGAGGGGATGTACCGCAAGCCGGGATCTCCCGGCGTTCTCAAGGGCGTGCTGTCGGGGCCGTATGCCGGCGGGCGGCGGCTCGTCGATGCCGCCAAGCTTCCGCGCGCGGCACGGCAACGGCTCGCCGACGTCCTGACGGGTCGCGCCGATCCGACGCCGATCCTGCACGAGCATCCCGGAGGCCTCGCATCTCGCTTTCGCGCGACGTGGGGTGTCCTCGTCGCGATCCTCGCGCTGTCTTCGCTGATCGCGATGGGCTTCGCGGATCCGCGCGCAGCGTGGGCGTATCAGCCGCGCAGCCTCGTCCTCGGCTATGCCGCCGCCGGCACGCTCCTCGCGCTGTCGCTGCTCTCGCTCTATCGACGGCGCGCGCTGGCGTCGGGTGGCGCGATCGTCCCCGGTCGCTATCTGCTTCCGCTCGATGTCGTCGAGGTGCCTCCCGAGGACGCCGCGGGTGATCAGGTCCTCGTCGTCACGCCGCTCGGTAGCGGTCGCGACGCGCGCATCCGCACCACGGAACGCCGCGAAGAGCTGGTCATCGTGTTCGACGGCGGCGCCGAGATCGCGTTCCCGCTCCGCAACGAGCGCGAGGGCGAGCATGCGCTGCGACGCCTCGAGCACGCGCAGACCGTCCTCGAAGCGCTGACCTACGGTCGCGAGCTCGAGAAGGCGCTGGCCAACGACGCGTTCTTCGACGTGAGAGTCGACGACTCGTGGGGCTCGCTCGTTCCGGCGGGCCCGGCGAGCGGCGCCGTTCGCAAGCGACGGAGGCTGATTCACGGCTCGTTCGCCACCGCTGCTGCGCTCCTCGCCGGCAGCGCGCTCGGGTGGGCGGCGTTCGTGGGCCGGAGCTGGGCGAGCGATCGCGCGCTCTTCCTGAGAGCGCTTCGCATCGGCACCACGGAGTCGCTGGATAGCTATCTCGTTCGCGGCACGTCGCATCGCGACGACGCGATAGGGCTCCGCGATCGTCTCGAGGAGCAGCGCGCCGCGCTCGCCGCTGCGGCGAAGCAGTCGCACGAACGTTCGCGACCGGGCTTCGAGCCGCCTTCACGCTCGGAGTGGGAGCTCACGCCGGAGGAGGCGGCGCAACGGCGTGGCTCGGCGGAGTCGTGCGTCGCCGGCGTGCGCGCGCGAGCCAACCCGGCGCATCCCGAGGTCGCGCCGATCATGGAGAAGCTGATCGCGCGGGCCCGGCGCACGGGCGATCCGATTCTCCCCGTGCGCATCGACGCCCATCTCGGCGCGCGACCGTCCGATGCTCCGGACTCGGATCACGCGGCGCGAGCGGCGCGCAGCATCTGGGCATTCGAGCGGATCTTCTCGGAGACGTGCCCCGCGAGCCTCGTGCGATTCGCGGCGCGCCCCGTCGAGCGCGCGAACATCGGCGCGCCTGGGCTGTCACCGGGGATCGATCTGAAGATCGACGTGAGCTGGCCGAGCGCTCCCACGTGGAAGAAGCCCGGCCTCGTGGTCTACGCACCGACGATCTCGTTCGAGGTCACGCTGCACGGCGAAGCGATCGACGACCTCGCGTCGTTCCACCTCACGATGCCGCCGCCAGCCCTTGCGCCGACGCAGGTCCGGCCGCGAAGCCTGTTCATCGTCGAGACCGCCGACGATCATGCCGATGCGGGCACGCTCGACGCGAACGTCGTCCCGCTGCTCACCGCGCGCGCGTTCGATCGCCTGTACGACGAGCTCTACGGGCTCTTCTTCGCCGGCGATCCGCGCGTACCGCTCCGCGCCGACGAAGGCGAGTGACCTGGAACGAGGCCGCTATCCCGGGCTACGCGCCCGCCGGTTACTGAAGCTCGAGCAAAGCGCGACCGCCCGAATGCGGCTCGAGAGACCCCGCTGCGCATTCGCGCGTTTTGTGCCACGATCAGAGGGTGGTGCAGGTCCACACCGACAACGTGCTCCGCGCCATCACCGACGACGGTGGTTTTCGTGTCCTCGCGTGCGATACCACCGCGACCGTGCGTGGCGCGATCGAGGCGCAGAAAGCCGACACGCCGGAGCTGACGCGGCTCTTCGCCGACCTCCTCACGGGCGCGGTCCTGCTGCGGGAGAGCACGTCGCCGGACAGCCGGCTGCAGGCCATCCTGCAGGGCGACAACCCGCGCACGCGGATGATCGCCGATACGCATCCGGACGGTTCGACCCGCGGCCTCATCCAGCTGCCGGACGGCGTGAAGGACATGCCGATCGGCGAGAAGGGGCTGCTCCAGATCGCGCGCACGCTCCACAACGGCGCGCTCCATCAGGGCGTCGTGCAGGTGCCCGCGGGCTCGAACAACGTCTCGGCCGCGCTGATGGCGTACATGCAGAACTCCGAGCAGACGGTGACGATGATCGCCGTGGGCTGTCATCTCTCGAACGGCGAGGTCGCGGCGGCGGGCGGCTACATGGTGCAGCTGCTGCCGGAGCTCGCCGAGGGACCGCTCGCGGTGATGACCGAGCGGTTGAAGGACTTCCAGGACATCGTCCCGCTCCTCGCGCAGGGCCGCGCGACGCCGGGCGAGCTCCTCGCCGAGACGCTCTACGGGATGCCGTTCACGACCGTGGGCGATCGCGAGGTGTACTTCGGTTGTCGCTGCAGTCCCGAGCGTCTTGCCCAGAGCCTCGCCTCGCTACCGCGGGCCGACATCGAGTCGCTGATGGAGGGGGGCAAGCCGCTCGAGA
>JAXDMI010000569.1:0-9555 GCA_034666145.1 Myxococcales bacterium
CTCGCGTGCATCGCGGCGGCGCACGAGGTGCCCTTCTACATCGCGGCCCCGTGGAGCACGGTCGACCTCGGTTGTCCGAACGGCGACTCGATCCCGATCGAGGAGCGCAGCGAGCGCGAGCTCTCGCACTTCGCGCTGCCGGACGGCAACTCCATCCAGATCGTCCCCGACGGCGTCCGCGTACGGAACCCGTCGTTCGACGTCACGCCTCACGCGCTCATCACCGCGATCGTCACCGAGCGCGGCGTCGTACAGCCGGTGTCCGAGGGAGAGCTCGCGAAGCTCGCGACCCAGTAGCGCGCGAGTAACGGGCCGCTTTTCGCGTGCTACGCTGATGGGTTCGGAGGTCCACGTGCGGAGGCTTGCTTACACGATCGTCGTGCTCGGCTGCTCGCTGTCGTCGATCGCGGCGACGTCGTGCAGCAAGTCGACCCGCGATCCAATCGAGGAAGGGCCCGTCGATCCGCAAGGCAGCAGCGGCGGCTTCGTTCCGCAGGACGGCGGACCGGCCCCCGTGCTCCCGCAGTGCGCAGAAGAGAACAAGGACGTCTTCGTCATCGCCGAGGATCGCTCCTTCTATTCGTTCCACCCTCCGACCCTCGAGTTCAAGAACAAGGGCCTGCTCAACTGCCCGACGGGCGGCGCCACGCCGACCTCGATGGCGGTCGATCGCGAGGGCTTCGCGTGGGTGCGCCACAGCGACGGCTCGGTGTGGAAGGTCGACACGAAGGACCTGTCCTGCGAGATCACGAAGTACGAGCCGCAGGCCGAGTCGTTCACGAAGTTCGGCATGGGCTTCGCGACGGAGACGAAGGGCGGCTCCGCCGAGGTCCTCTACCTCTCCGACAGCAACGGCGCGGGCCTCGCGAAGCTGAACACGAAGACCCTCGCGCTCTCGTTCATCGGCCCGTACACGGGCGATCTCGCGGGCACCACGAGCGAGCTCACCGGCACGGGCGACGGAAAGCTCTACGGCTTCTTCGTCACCTCGCCCGCGCAGATCGGCGAGATTTCGAAGGCGACCGGCGACGTCATCAGCGCGAAGGAGCTCACCGGCGTGTATGCCGGCACCGCGTGGGCCTTCTCGTTCTACGGCGGCGATTTCTACGTGTACACGAGCTCCGAGAGCGGCAACCTCCCGCGGAACGGCGGCGGCTCGGACGTCACGCGCTATCGGCCCTCGGACGGCAAGATCGAGGTCGTGAAGTCGAAGATCGGCTTCAAGATCGTCGGCGCCGGCGTCTCGACCTGCGCGCCCACGACGACGACCCGCTGAATCGTCTCCGAAGGCACATTGACCGTGCTCCCCGGTGACGCTACGTCAGCGAGGTGAGCTCCTCTGCCACGCCTCCGCCGTCGCGATTCGCGCCCAAACCGCCGTGGCTCAAGGTCCGCGCGCCCGGCGGCGAGACGTACGGGAACCTGAAGAAGACGTTCCGCGAGCTCGACCTCCACACGGTGTGCGAAGAGGCTCGCTGCCCGAACGTCGGCGAGTGCTGGACCGAAGGCCCCGCGACCGTGATGCTCCTCGGCGACGTCTGCACGCGAGGCTGCCGCTTCTGCGCCGTCACCACCGGGAATCCGCGCGGCGCGGTCGACGGGCGCGAGCCCGAGCACGTCGCGCGCGCGATCGCGCGGCTCGGCCTCCAGTACGTCGTCATGACGATGGTCGATCGCGACGACCTCCTCGACGGCGGCGCGGCGCACGTCGCGCGCACCGTCACGCGGCTTCGCGAGCTCCGGCCCGACATCCTGATCGAGACGCTGCTCGGCGATTTCGGCGGTCACATGGACTACGTCGACGTCACAGCCGACGCTCGGCCGCACGTGTGGGCGCACAACATCGAGGTCGTGAAGCGCCTCCAGCGCACCATCCGCGACGTGCGCTGCAGCTACGAGAAGTCACTCGGCGTCCTCGCGCACGTGAAGGACCGCGACGCGTCGCACGTCACGAAGTCGTCGATCATGGTCGGCATCGGCGAGCACGACGACGAGGTCCTCGAGACCCTCGCCGATCTCCGCAAGGCCGGCGTCGACCTCGTCACCATCGGCCAGTACCTCCGCCCCACGCCGAAGCACGCCGCCGTCGATCGTTACGTGACGCCCGAGACCTTCGCGTCGTACGCCGAAGCGGCGCGCGGAATGGGCTTCGCGTTCGTCGCGAGCGGTCCGCTCGTCCGCAGCTCGTACAAGGCGGCGGAGGTCTTCGTGCGGAGCATCCTTCGTCCCGGAGATCCCGAAGGCGCCGATCGCCTCATCAAGGAGCGCCTCGCCGAGGCCCAGCGCGCGGCGCAGGCCATCGACGGCGACGCCAACGCGGGACCGCGAACCACGAGCGAGCTCGCCGCGCGCGCGACCGCGTCGCTCATTCCCGCTGCGAGCCTCTTGCGGAGAGCACCGTGAAGTCGTGCCGCACGGCGTCCGTCTTCGCGATGGGCGTCGTCGTGGCGGTGATGGCGGCTGCAGCTTGTCATGACGCGCTGAGCCCGGAGATCCCGCCGCTCACGACGGCATCGCCGGACGGCGCGCCGCTCCTCGGCGTGGCGACGGCGTCGCTGCCTTCGAATGCGCACGCTGACGATGGCGGTCCGAGCACGAGCGCGGTCATGGCGGCAGCGCTCGCCGAGCCGCCCGTGAAGGCGAGGTTCGTCGACACGCCCGCGAAGCTCGAGGCCGGGATCTGTCAGCGCGTGCTCGTCGCGTCCGTGAAGGGCACCGTCAAGGCGATGTCCGAGACGCTCGCGCCCGGCGACGTGCTCGTCGTCGAGAGCGGCGATCCGTTCGACGCCACCGGGGCGGGCACCGTGCTCGTCGCAGAGATCGCGGTGACGCCGTGTCCGGTGCGCTCACGTCCTGTGATGCGGAAGACGATCGTACGCGCCACCACCGCACCGAAGCTCGCGTGGGCGGGCGGAACGATGACCGCGCGGCTCGACGTCGAGTCGCCCGGTGTCTCGCCCGACCTGTACCTCGGCCGTCTCGAAGGCAGCGCGCCCGTCGGTGAGCACAGCCATGCGGGCTCATGGGAGATCCTCGCCGCCATCGATGCGAAGGGGACCTTCGTCATCGACGGCACGGAAGGCGCGCTCGGAGCTCGACAGATCGTGATGATCCCGCCGGGTACGAAGCACGCGTGGAGACCCGAGCCCGGCTCGACGCTCGTCGCGCTGCAGATGTACGCGCCGCCCGGACCTGAGCAGCGCTTCGTCGGGCTCGCTGCGGCCGACAAGGACGCGGGCGCGGTCGTCAAGGATGCGGGCGCTCGCGACGCGCGCTGAATGCACCGTAAGGGCTGAGGTATTCGAAGCTCGGCCGATCGGTGGCAGGAGGTGCGAGGAGATTGCATCGACCGGCCCTCACACGCGTCGAACGTGCTTAGCTTCCTGGGGTCCTGCGCGAATGCGCGGGCTCGAGAAAAGACGGAAGAACTTCGGCGCCTTCTGCGTCGTACAAGGAACCCATGAGCAAGCGTGCCCTTCTGCTGGTCTCGTCCTCCGCCTTCGCGCTCATGCTGGCGCTGCCCGCGCAGGCGCAGACCGCAGGAACGCCCGCCGACGCGAACGTCGAAGACGTCCCGGACGTCATCGCCGGAGAGCTCGTCGTCGACATGAAGGACGATCTCTCCGAGGAGCAGATCGCCGCGGTCGCGAGCGAGTACCACCTCGCGATGCGCGACAACTCGCCCGGCATCAAGGACGACGCGAAGATCGAGATCGCCGACGTCTCCGGCCTGAGCGGCTCGCGTCTGACGGAGCTCGTCGATCGCCTCTCGCACGATCCGCGCGTCGACGGCGTCGAGCCCGAGACCGTCGCGCGCGCGTTCTTCACGCCGAACGACCCGAAGTACACCGAGCAGTGGCACATGCAGCGCGCCGGCGCCGAGCAGGCGTGGGACTACGCGTGCGGCACCGGCGTGACCGTCGCCGTCGTCGACACGGGCATCGCTTGCTACGACGGCGACGGCTTCATGAAGGGCACCGACCTCGCAGGCACCACCTGCGTCGCGGGCTACAACTTCGTCGGCAAGAACGACATCGCGGCTGACGATCAGGGCCACGGCACGCACGTCGCGGGCACCATCGCGCAGACCACCAACAACGGCATGGGCGTCGCGGGTCTCGCGCACTGCGCGAAGCTGATGCCGGTCAAGGTCCTCTCGGGACGCGGCTGGGGCACCATGGCGGACGTCGCGGAAGGCATCCGCTGGGCCGCCGATCACGGCGCGCAGGTCATCAACTTGTCGCTCGGCTCGTCGGCGAAGAGCAAGGTCGTCGAAGACGCCGTCACGCACGCGTACAAGAAAGGCGTCGTCGTCGTCGCTGCCGCGGGCAACTCCGGCAAGTCGGTCGGCTTCCCGGCCGCGTACGCCGGCGCCATCGCCGTCAGCGCCACCGACAAGAACGACGCCATCGCGTGGTTCTCGTCGCGCGGCCCCGAGGTCGCGATCGGCGCGCCCGGCGTCGGCGTCACGCAGCAGACCATCTGCGAGTCCGGCAAGAACAAGTGCGAGCAGTGGGGCGTCTTCAACGGCACCAGCATGGCCTCGCCGCACGTCGCAGGCGCTGCCGCCATCCTCGTCGGTCAGGGCATCACCGATCCCGACGCCGTGAAGGCCACGCTCCAGTCGACGGCCACGGAGAAGGAAGACAAGAACCTCTTCGGTGCCGGCATCCTCGAGACCGGCAAGGCTGCCGCGCACACGCACTGGGCGCACTTCGCGGTGCGTCTCGTCGCGCTGCTGGGCCTCGCGATGGTCGTCATCCGCCGCATCAAGAAGAAGGGCGGCACCCTCGAGAAGGGCAACGGCAAGTGGCTCGGCGCCGCGTTCGCGGGCCTCGGCGTTCTTCCGTTCCTTCCGCTCCTCGGCATCCCGGCGCGCTTCGGCGCGATGCGCTGGGTCGCGGAGCTCGCGATGAAGCCCTTCGGCGAGTGGGACCTCCTCCTTGCGCCGGGCATGCACAAGTGGCTCCTCTTCGCGAGCGCGGCTCCCGCGTTCCTGATGACCACGTTCTTCTTCAACAACAAGCGCGTGCGGCCGTTCATCGGCGGCGTCGCGCTCGGTACCGCGGCGCTCCTCACGCAGATGGGCATCAGCGGCGAGACGCTCTTCGCGCTCGGCTCGTTCGGCCTGCGGGCGTTCTGTGCGGCGAACGTCGTCGCGCTGCTCTGGCTGGCGCGCATGACGCTCGACTCGAAGCGCGCCTGACGCTCGGGCCTGACGCTCGCGCCTGACGCGCGCGTCAGGCGGCCTGCAGCGTGCGCGTGGCCCACGCGCACGCTCCGATGAGCTCCGCGAGGAGAGCGCGGGCCGTCGGGTCCATGGCGTCGAGCTTCGTCGCCGCGACGAGGTCCGCCTCGGCGAAGCTGCGCCACGCGCGGCGCGTCCCGCACGTCGTGATCTCGGCCATCGCCATCGAGCGCGCTGCGCGAAGCAGGCGAGGGTCGGCGGCGTCGGGCATCAGCTCGCAAGCACGGTCGAGCGCGGCGATCGGGCACGCGGGACCGGCCTGGCGAACGAGCTCCGTGCGCAGGCTCCACTCGGCATCGGCCCGCGCCGCGGCGAGGCGCATGCAGACCGGCAGCACGTCGCCGCGATGCGCTGCGGAGGTGTAGGCGCTGACCTCGACCTGCTCGTGCTCGTTGACCGCGTTCATGTCCGTGTCTTCGCCGGCCCCGCCGATCCGGATGCACCCGCCGCGCGTTTCTTTCGTTCGCACGTTCGCTCGCACGTCTTTACGCGCAGTTACGGCGGGTCCGCCGGCCACCCGCGCCTCCGCGCCAGGAAATTCCACGGTTTTTCGTCAGCGCACGCGCGGCGCTGTCCCGACGCCGCGGACGCTGCGACGGACGCCGAAATCGGATCAGCGCTGAGCCGTCGTGTCTCCGTCCCGAGACACGTGCGGGAACAGCCATGCGACGAGCGCCGCGCCGATCGCGAGGGCGCTCACGATGGCCATCACGCGCGCGAGACCGTGCGAGAGGTCGCCGGAGATCGACGCCAGCACTGCGGGTTCGACGTTGCGCCGATCGGGGCCGAGGATGCGCGCGACGAGGTCGGCGCCTCCGGTCTCGCGCGCTGGCCCGGCGAGCAGCGCGCGCGCCAGGACGACGCCCATCACGCCGACGGCGACCGTGCCGCCGATGTTGCGGAAGAACATGGTGCTCGCCGTCGCCACTCCGCGCTGCGAGAAGCCGACGCTGGTCTGCACCGCGATCACGAGCGGCGTGTTCGCGAAGCCCATGCCGAGCCCGAAGAACGCCGAGGCGACGCGCAGCGTGTTCGCGGATGCGCCGTACGTCGTCGCGAACGCGAGCCACACCGACGAGGCCGCGACCAGGAAGAACCCGGTCCGGACGAGGACGCGGAAACCCACCTTCACGATCAGTCGCCCGGAGACCGCGCTCGCGACCGGCCAGGCCACGGCCATCGTCGCGATGGTGCTGCCCGCTTCGGTGGGCGTCGCGCCGAGCACGCCTTGCGCGTAGAGCGGCACGAACGTCACGAGCCCGAGCATCGCGCCGCCCGCCAGCGCCGACAGCGCGCTCGACGTCGCGAGGATGCGCTGCGCGAAGAGCTTGAGCGGCAAGATCGGCTCGTCGGCGCGGGTCTCGACGAAGAGGAATGCCACCGTGAGCACCGCGCTCGCCGGCAGGAGTACCGACGGCGCTTCGCCATCGGTGCCGAGCAGCAGCGCAATGACCGCGGCCGCGAGCAGCAGCGCGCCCGCGATGTCGAGCCGGTGCTTGCGCTTCTCGACCGACTCGACGAGCGAGAAGGAGAGGACCAGTGCCGACACCACGCCGAACGGCACGTTGACGTAGAAGACCCAGCGCCACGAGAGCGTCGCGACGATCACGCCGCCGAGCAGCGGACCCGCGAGCCCCGCGATCGCCCATACCGCGCCGAAGACGCCCTGCATCTTCGCGCGCTCCTCGATCTTGAAGATGTCGCCGACGATGGTGAGCGCCATGGGCTGCATGCCGCCGGCGCCGATGCCCTGGATCGCGCGGAAGACGATGAGCTGCGTCATCGTGTGCGCCTGGCCGCTGGCCATCGAGCCGATGAGGAAGAGCGCCATCGCCACGAGCATCACGGGCTTGCGACCGTGGAGGTCAGCGAGCTTGCCGTAGATGGGCACAGTGACCGTCGAGGTCAGCATGTAGGCCGTGAATACCCATGCGTAGTGCAGCGCGCCGCTCAGCTCTGCCACGACGGTGGGCATCGCCGTCGACACGACGGTCATCTCCATCGCGGCCATGAACAGCGCCAGGAGAAGCGCCGCCACAGTCAACGGACGGTGGGTGATGCGAGCGCTTCTCACGTCTGATAGCCTCGAAGAGAGAGCCGATGTCCCTGAAGATCGATCAAGACCACTCGCGGTTCCGCGCGATCGTCCGCGGTAAGATCCGACAGAACCTGCGCAAGTACATCTCGCAGGGCGAGCTCATCGGGCGGAAGGGCAAGGATCTCGTCTCCATCCCCATCCCGCAGATCGATATCCCGCGCTTCCGATTCGGCGACAAGCAACAAGGTGGCGCAGGGCAGGGCGACGGCGATCCCGGCGACCCGATGGGCGGCGAAGAAGGCGAAGAGGGCGGCGAGGGCAAGCAGGCCGGGCAAGGCGCCGGTGAGCACAACCTCGAGGTCGACGTCACGCTCGAGGAGCTCGCCGAGATCCTCGGCGAAGAGCTCCAGCTCCCGGACATCCAGGACAAGGGCAAGAGCAAGATCATCAACGCGAAGGATCGCTACACCGGCATCCGTCGCGTCGGTCCCGAATCGCTCCGCCACTTCCGCCGCACGTACCGCGAAGCGCTGAAGCGCCAGATCGGCATGGGCAGCTACGACCCGCAGAAGCCGGTCGTCGTTCCCATCCCGGACGATCGTCGTTACCGCAGCTGGAAGACGCAGCCCGAGCCCGTCGCCAACGCCGTCATCATCTACATGATGGACGTGTCCGGCTCGATGGGCGACGAGCAGAAGGAGATCGTGCGCATCGAATCCTTCTGGATCGATACGTGGCTGCAGAAGCAATACAAAGGCCTCGAGAGTCGCTACATCATCCACGACGCCGTGGCGCGCGAGGTCGATCGCGAGACCTTCTTCCACACGCGCGAGTCGGGCGGCACGATGATCTCGAGCGCGTACAAGCTCTGCTCGCAGCTCGTCGACGATCACTATCCGCCCGACGAGTGGAACATCTATCCGTTCCACTTCTCGGACGGCGACAACTGGTCGATGGATGACACGCTCGCGTGCGTCGACATCCTCAAGCAGAAGCTCCTGCCGCGCGTGAACATGTTCGCGTACGGCCAGGTGGAGAGCCCCTACGGCTCCGGGCAGTTCATCAAGGATCTGCGCGAGCACTTCGCGAAGGACGACCGCGTCATCACGAGCGAGATCCGCGACAAGGACGCGATCGTGAACAGCATCAAGGAATTCCTCGGCAAGGGCGCGTGAATGGTCACTCGCACGACGCGAGGGTGCCGTGCACCCCGCAGTGCTTGCCGGTGACGGAGCAGGACGCACTCGCTCGCTTGACGAATTGATCGAAACAGGATGCGACGAAGTCGGCGTCGCAGAACAGGTGCGGATCCGACGCTTGGCTGGCGCAGCGCCTGTCCGGGACCGACGAGGTCACGCACTCTCCGTCGTGTCCGTTGCCGCTGACCCTGACAGCGCAAGTGAGGCCACCCGGCTTGCAGTCGGTGACGCTCTCCACGAATGCGCCGCGGCAGAACTTGATCTGGTCGCCGTTGCAGACGACGTCGTCGATCTCGGGGTTGCACTGGGGATCGCGGCTGCCGATCGCGCACGCCGCGTAGCTTTCGTACGTGCGGAAGTCCTCGACGCAGGTCCGTGACCCGCAGTCCTCCCGCGCGGAGCCCTCGTAGCCCCCGGCGGCGCACGTCACCTTCGTGTTGCCCTCGCAACGCGGTTCGCAACGGAGGATCCGTTGGTTGCATCCTACATCGATGACGAGGATGCACGTAGCGACGCTCACGAGGACGCCCGTCCGGATCAGGCTGCGTCCGAGCCAAGGAGCTCTAGTCATTGGATGTCCCATGGCCATGCGCTGCGCGTTCCGTCGGCTTGACCAGCGTGCGCCGTCGCGCCACTCTTCCGCGCCGTGAGCCCTCCGCGTCGCATGCTCTCGTCGGGTTTCGCCATCGCGAGCGCGCTGGTCACCGCCGGCTTCGGCGCGGCGTGCACGCCCTCCGCTCCCAAGGCACCGCTCGTCGAGATCGACGACGCGCCGAAGGACGCCATCTTGAGCCCCGAGGGCACGCCGATCGCGCTCCGCCGCAGCGTGGTGGCCGATCAGTATTTCTGGCTGCGCACGAAGGTGCTCGAGGGCGAAGCGCCGGCTGCGTTCGCGGATTCGTTCGCCGCGATGCACGACCTTCGCGGTGACCTCGCGGCCGATCCCACGTCGTGGGAGGATCTCGAGGTGCCGCTCGGCGCGGTGAGCAGCGCGTCCGAGCTCGTCGAGATCTACGGCAAGCTCCCGGAGAAGAAGGACGTCGGCGGGCAGATGGTGCCGTTCCGCGCTG
>JAXDMI010000570.1:0-2957 GCA_034666145.1 Myxococcales bacterium
CCGCGAGCTCGAGGCGTACGGACGACTTGCAGACGGTGCAAGACCAGTCCTCCGCCGTAGCGTTCTTCTTCGCGGGCTCTGGCGGTGTGATTCTGCAACAGAACGCTGCACGCCTGTGACCATCCGCGGGATCCGGCGCGGCGACGCCGCATACGCCCACGTCGCTGCAGGCCCGCAAAATCCAGTGCTTCGGCCCCTCCATGGCAATCACGTCCTCGCGGCACATCGGGTGCAGCTCTCGGGTTCGAGGGAGCCTCGCGATGCACCATGCACTTCGACAGATGGAACGTGGTCGCCGTTCGATGATCTTGGCGCTGAGCCTGGCGTGGTCCGTCGGCTTCGCGGTGGGATGCTCGACCGAGCCGGCAAGCGCCACGGCAGCATCGCCTGCGGACGGAGAGATATCCATCCCCGCGTCCGACGAGACGCGCACTCAGCTCGGCGTTTCACGTTGGTCACTACGCGAGCACGACCGCTCTGACGACGTCATGACCGGCTTCGACGAGCAAGGAGCCGTTCGCGCGCAAGTCGAAGTCCGGAAGATCACCGATTCGGCCGATCAGGACTGGGTCGAGATCGCGAGCTCGCTCGACGCTGCCGTGGCGATGCGCTTCACGATCCGGAATGAAGTGGTCATCATCGATGGCGCAGAGTCGTTCCAGGGCGAACCGAGAGCTCGCCTGGCGATCGAACGAGCCAGCGCCGATCTCCCGCAAGGACCAACCTCGTTGACCACGAAGGGAATCCGCCCCGCCACCGTCATGCTGGTGAACGCACCGTCGGGCCTCGTCAACAACGTCGGTGACTGCTTGATCTTCACCGGCCAGGTCCTCGGCGCGGCGGGCTCCGCGTCGGGCAACGGCACCGTGTCCTTGTGCGCCGCCGCGCTGGGTTGCGCAGGGCAGGCGATGTCCTGTTACGGACGCTTCAAGTAGACCGCTTCGAACATCAGAATGCGACCAGGTCGAGGCCGAGCATCACTGGAGCTCCGAACCCGACGCTCTCGCCCTCGCCCTCGTTCTCGAGCGCCAACGCCGGCTGCACCGCGACGTAGACCTCCGCGTGTCGCCAAAAGCGATAGCCAACGACCGCCGCCGGTCCGAAGTAGATCACGACCGGATCGGGCGCGGCGTCGCGGTGGGTCGTGACCCCCGCTCCGCGCAGCCCCAGAGCCCAGAAGAAGGGATGCTCCGCGTGCGGGTCGATGTAGCGGCGATAGGCAATCGCCATATCCGCGTAGAGCGCAGTGGAATCGTGGCCACGCCACGAGGCGGCGGCGACGCCTCCTTCGACGTAGAACGCGTCGACCACCGGGTCGCTTCCCAAGCCGAGCCGCAGCCGGCCGCCTGCGCCGATGACGCCGGCCACGGGCTCCGCGACCGCGAACCCACCGATGTCCGTCACGATCACGATGATGGAGTGCGCGTGCGCGGCCGGCGCCCCGAGGAGCGCCGCGACCGCGAACGTGAATGCCACTGCCTTGGATCGCATGCCGATACGATGAAGAGCCATCCTATCGGCAAACGTCGCGGCCTATCTCGAAGGCTTCGTCAGTGGCGCGGCGCCGACTGTGGGCCGTTCTGCCCCTGTCGCTCTTGCTGCTGCGCCTGTTGCCCTTGCGCCTGTTGCCCTTGCTGCTGTTGCGTCTGCTGCCCCTGCTGAAGCTGCTGCTGCTGCTGCGCCGTCGACCCGGTGCGCGCCGCCGTCGCGCCGCCCTTCACCTCCACGCGCTGAGGCGCGGCCTTCGGCAGGTTCATCGTGATCTCGAGAACGCCGTTCTCGAACTTGGCTTCGGTCGTGTTGCGATCGACACCACGCGGAAGCGGAATGCGACGCACGAACGTGCCGTAGCTCCGCTCGCTGCGGAAGTATCCCTCGCCCTTGTCCTCGGTCTCCACCCGTCGCTCGCCTTCGAGCGTGAGCGCGTCGTCCTCCACCATGACGCGAATGTCGGAGAGATCGAGCCCGGGAAGGTCCGCGCGAACGACGAGCTTGCCGTTGCGCTCCATGACCTCCACTTGCGGTACCCACGCCGCGGCCGCGAGCGTGTCGTCGATGATGGGACCGAGCATCCCCGCACCGAGCATCCCGCCGCCGAAGATACGATCGACGTCGTCGATCATCCGACGCACGAACGAGAACGGCGTCAGTGCCTGGGGCGTGATGCCGCCACCATAGGCGCTCATGTTCTGCTGCTGCTGCCTTGCCGGCTGCATGGCGCGCGCTGCACCTTGCGGTTCGCTCTTCGCCGAGCTCGCTCGAGCGTTCTCCGCAGACTGCCCTGCCTTTTCTTCCTTTTGTGCCATGGCGTTCCTCCTCGTTGATCCGAGCGCCCGGCTCGATGCATTCATCGTGCACGGCTGCGCGCCAGAGCTCGCGCGGCATCGCCTCGACTTCATCCACCGCTGTGCTGGCCGATCACCTGCTCAGCCGCGGCCGATCGCGAGCGACGTCTGGTGCTTGACGAGGCGCGCGTAGACGCCGTCACGTGCGATGAGCGCCTCGTGGCTGCCCTCTTCGGCGATGCGGCCGCCGTCGAGCACGACGATCCGATCCGCGTTGCGAATCGTGCTCAGGCGGTGGGCGACGACGAAGCACGTCCGGGACTCCACGAGCGCCCCGAGCGCGCGCTGTACGATGGCCTCGCTCTCCGTATCGAGCGAGCTCGTTGCCTCGTCGAGGATCAAGACGCGCGGATTCTTGAGCAGCGCGCGGGCGATGGAGATCCGTTGTCGCTGCCCGCCCGAGAGGTTCACGCCACGCTCGCCGAGCATGCTCGAATAGCCGTCGGGCAGCTGCACGATGAACTCGTGGGCGTGTGCCGCCGTCGCGGCGGTGACGATCTCTCGCTCGCTCGCGTCGGGCCGCCCGTAGGCGATGTTGTCGCGTATCGAGCCACTGAAGACGAACGAGTCCTGCTGCACGATCGCGATCGCCGACCGAAGTCCGTAGAGCGA
>JAXDMI010000571.1:0-3838 GCA_034666145.1 Myxococcales bacterium
CCAGGTCCCGTGAGACTCGACGGCGACGCGCTCACCGTCGGCGTATCCGTCGTCCGGAGCCGTGGAATGCGGTGCATCGATCGTCGCTCCGGCGGCGATGCCCGGTGCATCGACGGCTGCGACGGGAATGACGAGCGGCGCGGCGGGAGACGAGGCCGCCGGCTTCATGCAGCCGGCGAACGCTCCGAGCAAGAGAGCGGCAGCGGCGAACCATGCGAGCCGATGACGCAGCATCACGCTGACTCCAGTCTGGCCCAATGCCGGCGTGCGCGCCACCGACGCCGAGCGCTCCGTGCTTCAGCTCTCTGAATGTTGCGCGGTCAGACGGGCGGAACGATGTGCTTCTTCGGCGGTCGCGCTTCCGACTTCGCTTCGTATCTACGAAAGCGCGTCGCGAGCTCGGCGCGGAGGCGATCGCCGGGGATCACGCCGTCGACGACCAGCTCGCTCGCGAGCTTCATCAGATCGATGTCGGCGCGATACTCGTCACGCAGCTTCGCGACGTAGGCGTCGCGCTCGGGACCTGCCGGGACTTCCTGGATCTTGTTGAAGTAGACGGCGTTGACGGCGGCCTGCGGGCCCATGACCGCGATCGACGCGGTGGGCAGCGCGATGCACGCATCGGGCTCGAACGCGGGACCGCACATCGCGTAGAGGCCTGCGCCATAGGCCTTTCGTACGATGACGCTGATCTTCGGAACCGTGGCCTCGCTCACCGCGGCGATCATCTTCGCGCCTGCGCGGATGATGCCCTGGCGCTCCACCTTGGTGCCGATCATGAACCCGGGCACGTCGGCGAGGTAGAGGAGCGGCACGTTGAACGCGTCGCACAGCCAGATGAACCGCGCCGCTTTGTCCGCGGAGTCGACGAAGAGGACGCCGCCGAGATGCTTCGGCTGGTTCGCGACGATGCCGACCACCTTGCCTTCGATGCGAGCGAAGCCCGTGAGCATCTCCTTGGCGAAGAGCTGCTTGATCTCGCACCACGATCCTTCGTCGATGATCTCGTGGATCACCGCCATCATGTCGAAGAACTTGTTCTCGTCGGCGGGGATGATCTGCTCGATGGTCTTGCCACTGAGCTTCGGCGCCTTGGGCTCGGCGACCGGCGGCAACTGCGTGTAGTTTACAGGCAAGTAGCCGATGTAGCGGCGTGCCCACGCGATGCCGTCTTCTTCGGTCTTCACGAGGACGTCGCCGCAGCCCGACACCGAGCAGTGCATGCGCGCGCCGCCCATCTCTTCGAGCGTCACCTTCTCGCCGATGACCATCTCGGCCATGCGCGGTGAGCCGAGGTACATGCTGGCGTTGCCCTCGACCATGATGACGACGTCGCAGAACGCGGGGATGTACGCGCCGCCCGCCGCCGAAGGTCCGAAGAGCAGACAGATCTGCGGGACCTGCCCGGACATCTGCACCTGGTTGTAGAAGATGCGACCGGCGCCGCGACGGCCCGGGAACATCTCGATCTGATCGGTGATGCGCGCGCCGGCCGAGTCGACGAGATAGAAGAGCGGCGCCCTCAGGTCGCGCGCGGTCTCCTGGATGCGCAGGATCTTCTCGACGGTGCGGCGGCCCCACGACCCGGCCTTCACGGTCGAGTCGTTGGCCATGATGCACACCGTGCGGCCGTCGATGGTGGCGGTCCCGGTGACGACGCCGTCGGCGGGCAGCTCGCCATCGAGGTTGTTGGCGAGCGCGGCGTCCTCCTCGAACGACCCGGCATCGACCAGCTTGCCGATGCGATCGCGCGCGAAGAGCTTCCCGGCCTCGCCGTTCTTCTGGTGGTACTTCGGGGCGCCGCCTTTTTCGATGCGGCCCAGGGTTTCCTTCAGCTTGGCGTCTGCGGACACGCGCCCAGCATTAGGGGGACGAGCGCCGCGCATCAAGGTCGACTCGATCGAGCTGCTCCCGTGGGACGCGTTGTTACCCCGAGGTGCACGCCGTCCGGCGAGGTCGAGCTCGAGCGTGCACCGTCTGGTAACAGACACCAAGAAAGATGAATGATTCCGTAGCGATTACGCGAGGCACGACCGCTGCTGAAGAGGTCTCCGACGGCCGCACGAAGCGGCTGGACCGGAGGCCTCGATGTTTTCCACCAAGCTCACCCCCCTCGCTGCCGTTGTCGCTCTCTCCCTCGCGTCCGTCGCGTGCACGAACGAGACGGGGGACGAGGCGAACGGAAGCACGGCCTCCGAGCTCGGCGCGCGCAGCTCGATCTACGTCTCCGCGAAGACGGTCGAAGGCCTCGACGGAACCCTCCACGCCGTCACCCCCGCGGTGCGCACCGCCGACCCCGGCCACACGCCGGACTTCTACCTGGATCCGTCGAGCGCGCTCGGCCCCGAAGGTCCGCTCGGCGCGTGGGGTCCCCTCGGTGCGCTCGGCCCGGTCGGCGATGCGAGCTGGAACACGTCGGCATGGATGAGCGCCGCCGGCGACTGGCACGCGTGGTCGGATCGGATGACGAAGCTCGGCGGTCCGCTGAGCGAGGCTGGACCGCTCGGTCCGCGTGGTCCGCTCTCCGCGAACGCGTACGACGCGCTCCCCTCGATCAACGACTGGTCGAAGCAGCTCCAGGCGGGCGGCGTGTTCACCGTGCTCGGACCGCTCGGTCCCCTCGGACCGCTGGGACCTCTCGGCCCTCTCGGTCCGATCGGCGCCCACGGCTACGCGCCGGACGCGGAAGGGAACTACCGCGACGGCAACCGCATCGTTCGCACGGTCGACGTTCCCTACGAGGGCGCAAACCGCACCTACGAGCTCGTCGAGAAGTACACCGAAGCGCGTGCGAAGAAGATGACCGACAACGACACGTCGTTCATGGCGATCGGCTCGATCGGCAAGCCCGGCTCCGAGGTCGACGGCTACCGCTTCACGTCACGCGAGGAGCAGTTCGTCACCGTGGTCGTCGTCCCGGAGAACGGCCTGTCGGACTTCGACCTCGAGCTCCGCGACGGCAGCGGTCACCGCGTCGCCGTGTCGAATTCGGACGGCAAGCAGGCGCTCGGCTTCTTCGGCGTCAGCGGCGAAGGTCACTACATCGACTTCGTGCAGGTCAAGGTCGCGCGCGGCGAGTCGCTCGAGGCCCGCGTCACCGCGAAGACCACGAACGCGGCGTTCCCGACGTACCGCCTCGTGGTGGTCGGCGGCACGAAGACGTTCGCGACGACCGACATCAAGGGCCCGCACCAGGTGACGCGCTGAGCTCACCGCCCGAGGACGCGAACATGAAGACGCTCGGCCGGGATCGACCACGTGAGCGCGGCTTCGCCGGCGACGGTCTCGGTCCGCACGATGCCGCGATAGCCCGGCTTGGTGAAGCTCACGCGTCGCTTACCGGCATCGAGGTAGAGCGCACCGCCGAGTGGCGCGGTGCCGACCACCTGCCCGTCGACGGTCACGGTCATGCCCGGTGCGACGTCGAGCTGCACGGTGGCCACGAAGCGCTTGGCAGCGGTACGGAAGCGGTTGGCTTGCTCACGATCGCGATCGGAGATGAGCGAGGCGCCATTCGCGACGTAGCGATCGACGAGCATCATCGCGCGCGCCCAGTGCTTGAGAGACGCCTCGCAAGCCGCCATGTTCCACAGGAGACGCGGGTCGGAGGACTGGTCGTACGCGCGCTGGAAATTCGCGAGGGCCGCCGCGACGTCGCCGTCACGGAACGAAGCGCGACCGATGTCGTAGAGCACACGAGCCTCGCCGCTGAGCGCTTGCGCGAGCGAGTTGCTCTCGACCTCCGCGCCGGGCCCCGAAGCGGACGAAGCGGACGGCGCCGGCGCTTGCGCGGCGGACGGCGCGGCGATCAGAAACACCGCAAAAACAAGGACGATTC
>JAXDMI010000572.1:0-3572 GCA_034666145.1 Myxococcales bacterium
GTCGGCCACACGTTCAGCAACATGGGCATCAACATCAGCGAGGCCAACTGCCGCGCGGGTGACGACGGCAAAGCCGTCAACGTCTTCACGTTCGTCTGCTCCGACCTGAACCAACTGAAAGGCGTCATGCGCGCCCTCCAAAAAGTTCAGGGCGTCGTCGCCGTCGAACGCGCCTAGTGCTCGAGCGGCCGGGCGCCGGTTACGGGGCGAGGGTGATGCGCTTGTAGTCGTCCCAGCGGCCCGGGACCGAGACGCTCGAGCCGAAGCCGACCGAGCCCGCCGTCGCGATCTTCTTCGCGGAGGCGTCGTTCGCCGTGATCGTCGCGAGCACCGTGCCGTCGAGCTTCGAGAGCGAGCCGACGAGGTGCACGGGATTCGTGCCGGTCACTTGCAGCGAGAGGCGATACGACTCGCCGGCGACGAGGGGCGGCGAGATCACCGAAGAGCCTTGGTCGACGAACGCGTTGCCGTCATCGCGGCTGACGTAGAGGTCGTTCGCGCCGTCCGCATAGACGCTGTACGCGACGAAGTGGTTGGCCGTCGTCGCCGACCCTGGCTGGATGCGAGCGAAGAGACCGGGATCGGCGGTGGCGACCGGGAACGTCACCGTCACCTGCACGAGGACGTCGAGCGCGTCCTCCGATGCGGGACGAGAGTTGAACAGGTTGCGATAGATCCCCATCTGGCTCTGTTGAACGGCGCCGGCGGAGAGCGCGAACGCACCCGCCGTCTTCTCGATCCATCCGTTGCCGATCGGTCCGTCGGTGCGCGCGAAGTCGTCGACGAAGGTCGGGAGCTGCGCGGCCGCTTCGCTCGCCGCGTCGATGCCTCCGTCGTCCGGCGGGAGCGTCGTGACGCCGCCGTCGGTGCCCGGCAGATCGTGCGGGCGCGCCGAGGTACCGTCGCCGCCGGGACCGCTGCTCGGGCCCGGTGCCGGCGGCCCGCTCGTCTGCGGTTGCTCGATCGCATCGGGCCCGGAGCTGAGGCTGTCCGCACCGCTCAGCATGTTGCACGCAGCGACGCAGGTCGCGAACGCCACGCCCGTGCCGAAGAACAGTCTTCCCATCAGAAGACATTGTCGACGACGTTGTCCGGATCGTCCAGCGCGAGCACGGTCGATGAGACGCGGCTCTTGTGTGCACGCACACACGCGCGACCACTCGGCGCGGAACGGCGGGCGGCGCCGTGAACCAGTCAGAACGTTCCGATGACGCCGAGCCCTTGGTCGTGAATGCCGACTTGCGGGATCACGTGCACATGTACGCCGGCCGACGCAGGGGCGGACGAAGGTGGCGGCTCGCTCGTGCTCTCCTGCGAAGGAGCGGTCACGAACAGCGCGACGCCGCCTCCGATGAGAAGGACACCGGCGACGCCGATGCCGATCCATGCCGGCGCCGAGTCCTTCGCGCTCTGCTCGTTGGCGTTGTACGCCTGGACGGCGATGTTCCCGGCGCCGGGATCGAGGGTCGGGTCGCTACACTTGGTGAAGCGGCCTGGTCCTGAACAAGGACCGAAGTACTTCCGACGGTCCGCGTCGAGCGAGCTCTCCTTGCTCACGTAGCTGAACACGCTGATCAGCGTGTACGCGACGCCGGCGACACCGACCACCGTCATGCCCGCGCCGGTCCACTTCTGCCAGCCCCAGCCGCCGGTCGAGACCTCCGGCTGCGACGAAGGAGGAGCGGGAGGGGGAGGCGCCACCGCGGGCGCGCTCGGCTCGCCCAGGACGACGGTGACGGGCTGCTTGTTCGCGACGCCCGTGAGCCGAAGCTCCTTCCGTCGCAGTGCGCGCACCACGACCTCGTGGGTCGGCAGCGGCCGGAAGACCTCGCCGTTGAACTGCGCCTCGGGGACGAGGACGCCGTCGACCTCGATCTCCAGACCGGCCGCACTCTTCACGTCGTCGCTCACGTTCACGACGAGGTAGTTGTGCGTGTCGAGGACCTTGCCCCACGCTTCCTGGGCATCCTTGCTGCGCGGGTCGCCCTTCTGGATGGCGAGCTTCTCGGCGGCGCGGAAGGCCGTGACCGCTTCACGCGATCGATTGAGGAGGTCGTTGACCTCGCCCAGGTTGTAATATGCACCTATCGACGGTTCGAGCGCGATGCTGCGCTCGAACGCGACGCGCGCTCGTTCGGGATCGCCGTCGCGCAGCTTGCGTCCTTCGGTGAACGCCTTCACGGCGTCACCATGCGCATCGGCCCAGGCCGGCGTGCTCAGCGTCGTGCCCGCCAGCATCGTCGCGACGGTCGCGATGAGGGCGACGTGACGGAGGCGCATCGCGACCATTGTGCGCCAAGCGAGGGGGCAATGGAACGAAGAGAACGCCGCCAATCATCAAGGAGCGGCGACCGCGGCCGTCACATGTGGTCGCCGGCTTTTCCGGACTTCATGAACGGTGAGGCCGAGGGGTGAGTCGCCGGAGGATGCGGCGCGACCACGGTGGGCTTCGGCGGCTTCACGGGCGGACGCGCCGTCGTCGCGGTCGCCATCGGCGGCAGTGTCGTGTTGGTCGGCGCCGCGAGCGTGGACGTGGGCTCGGCCGTGATGCCCGGCGAGGGCGGCGTCGGGTCCGTGACGACGACGAGCGCGCCCGTCACCGCCGGCGCCGGGCCCGGAGTCGCTGCAGTGATCTCCGGCATCGGCACGGCGGTGGCCGGGAGCGGCGGATCGGCGACCACCACCGACGACGTCGTAGCACCGGCGATCGGAAGAACGGGCTTGTGCACCCGCAGCGACACGATGGCCGCGAGGCCCACGAGACCGAGGAAGCCGGCCACGCCGAACGCGGCCCATGCTGCCCGCGGGACCTTCGACGTGAGGCGCGTGCGCTCTCCGGAGTCCCACGCGTCCATCGTCTTCGGACCGTCGTGGCCCGAGACGTTGGGATCTGCGTTCATCATCGTGGGCATGTCGGTCTTCTGCACGGTCTGCATGACGTGCAGGATCCGCCGCGCGGAGCCCTCGATCGCTGCCCACGGCTCGAGCGCGAAGGCGAGCTCGGCGACCGTCTGGTAGCGGTCCTTCGGATCCTTCGCGAGACACTTCACGACGACCGCATCGAGATCCGGAGGCAGGCCGATCGCCCACTTCGACGGCGGCTCGACCGGATCCTTCAGGACCATCGCGCAGATCTCGGCGAGGCCCCCGGCATCGAAGGGAACGCGCGTCGTGAGCAGCTCGTAGAGACAGACGCCGATCGACCAGATGTCGCTGCGCGAGTCGACGTCCTTCGCCGAGCGCATCTGCTCGGGGGACATGTACTGCGGCGATCCGAAGACGGCGCTCGTCGCGGTCAGCGAGATGTCTCCCGCCGCGCCGATGGTCTTGGCGAGACCGAAGTCGAGGACCTTCACGAGCGGACGCCCGTCGACGGTCTGTGCGAGGAACAGGTTCTTCGGCTTGATGTCGCGATGGATCATGCCGAGGCTGTGCGCTTCGGCGAACGCCTCGCAGGCTTGGAGCATGAAGTCGACGGCCATGTGCGGAGGCATCGGGCCGTTCGTCCGCACCACCTCGTCGAGGTCCTTGCCGTCGAGGTACTCCATCACCATGTACGGCTCGCCGTTCTT
>JAXDMI010000573.1:0-4059 GCA_034666145.1 Myxococcales bacterium
GGCGCGAACGACTCGATGTCGCCCGTGAGCAGACCGGCGAAGAGCCGCCGCACCTGGTCCGGATACACGGTCGCGAAGTTGATGTTCTTGTAGCGACCGTCGATGAAGTCTTCCTTCGAGTTCGAGACGAACGAATCGAACGACTCCGACAGGTAATAGACGGCCCACGTCTTGTCGTAGAACGACCCGACCTGCTTCTGGTAGTCGCTCCACCAGTAGCCCTGGCCGTAATCGAAGTCGTTGTGGATGTAGCGACCCTTGCCGAGCGGCACCTGGAAGTCGTACGGCGTCATCGAAGGCAGCGGATCCGGATCGGCCACGTAGATGTAGTCGAGCAGGCCGTAGGGCTGCGTGCCCGGACATTGGTCGCTGCCCGTCGAGCAGTACGCGCCCGGCTCGGGACGCGTGAGCATGCGCGTGAA
Organism: Myxococcales bacterium; assembly: GCA_034666145.1. Taxonomy (GTDB): domain Bacteria; phylum Myxococcota_A; class Polyangia; order Polyangiales; family Polyangiaceae; genus Labilithrix. The sequence continues at coordinate 423 of JAXDMI010000573.1, forward strand.
CAGGTCGAACGCGACGCTCGTTCCGATCGCGAGCGGGCCGTAGTTGCCGTCGACGAGGAGCGTGGGATCGGGCTTCGAAGGATCGTCGACCTCGAGCACCATCGCGAAGCCGAAGGTCTTGGCGAGGAGCTGGATCGTGTCGAGGTAGTGGCTCTGGACGCGATTGACGACGCCCTCGGAGTTGAACTGCGTACGACCGCGACGGAACGCATCGAGGATGTAGCGGTTCTCGTACGCCGCCTCGAGGAAGCGCACCTGCTCGTACGGATCGGCGCCGGCGTCGTAGCGGAACGACGGCACGTTGCCCGTGTCCGCGAACTCATCGGACGAGAACATGTAGCCGCGACGAACGCGACCCTGCGGGTCGACGGTGCTCGCGGTGGTCGCGAACGACGCGTAGTCGGGCACGGGCGCGAAGTCGGCCATGTCGCGATAGTCGACCACGTCGAGCCCGGGGCCCGTGCACGTCTTGCCGAGGGTCGTGGCGTTCGGATCGTCGTGGCAGCCGTCGACGAGGCCGAAGCGTGCCGCGTACTGCGTGTAGTGCATGAACGTCGACGTCGTCGCGCCGGCATCCGGGAACGACCGCACGCCGAAGAGGCCCGGCGGATCGGTGAGGCCGAGCGCCTGATAGGCCTTCTGCCGGCCGTCGCCGCTTCCGGTCACGCTCATGCCCGGCGTGTTCCACACGTCGACGACGCCGCCGTAGCCCATGCGCAGAGCGGCACGGTCGTACTTGCCGATCAGGTACATGTCGAGCGCCTGATCGCCCGGGTAGTCCATGACGCTCGAGGTCGCGAAGCCGTTGATGCCGCCGTTGATCTCTTCGTCGGTGATGGGATCGACGTAGCGCGGACCGATGCATCCCGCGCCGTCGGTGTTGCCGGGCGCGCACGTCTTCGTGACCTCACCGTTGTGCGTGCGCAGCTGCCAGTACCGCGTGTCGTAGTTGAGCGAGTCGAAGGTGCCCGCGAAGTTGTGGCGGAGACCGGTCGAGTGACCGAACTCGTGCGAGAACACGCCGACCGCATATTCCTTGCGCGCCCATTGGTAGATCTTGTCGCGATGGTCCTTCACCGCGGCGGCGTTCTTGGGATCGACGGTGCCGAAGAGCGTCTGCGCCTTGCGCGCGAGCCCGACGAGGTGATCGCCGTCGGGCGCTTCGGTGCGACACGAGTGGCGCTTGGCGCGGCCCATCAGGCTGCGACGATCGAGCGAGCGACGCATGAGCGGATTCATGCGCGCGAGCGGTGAAGCGAGGTCCATGCCCGTCTTGCTGACGGGCAGCTGCGGATCGAAGCCGGCGAGCTGAGCGACCTCGGGGGTCACCATCTTCGACTCGAGATCGGTGCCGCGCAGCTTGTGCAGGCGATTGACGATGGCGGTGTTGCCGGGGCCGAGCTTGCCGGCGGTATCGAGGTCCTTCATGCGCGCGCGGAACTGCGCGACCTTGGGACCGGAGTGCGCAGCGGCCTTGGGCGCGCCCGTCGCGAACGGCGTCATCGCGTGCGGATCGAACGCGCTCATGCGTCCGGTGAGCTCGGACGCCAACATCGGCGCCGGCTTCGCGGCGCTGCCGTTGGCCTGGTTCGCCGCCACCCAGTCGGAGACGTCCGTGCCGGCGATGAAGCCGTCGGACGGCGTCACGCCGTTGATCAGCTCGACGAGATCGACGAGCTGGGCGGACGCGCGATCGAGCGTCGAGCCCCATTGGTTGACGCTGCCGGCCACCTTCTCGCCGGTGAGCGGATCCTCGGCGTCGACCATGATGCCCCACGGCGCCTGGGCCTGAGCGGACACGACGTACGTGAAGAAGTTGTAGCGGAGGTCGCCCATGCGCGGGCTGAGGCCCTCGGCGCCGCAAGCCGGATCGTCCTTCGTGGGATCGACGGGGTTGTGACAGAGCACGAAGACGCGCGGGACCTCCGCGGTCGACGACGAGCCCACCGGCGGAACGAAGTCGTCGGCCCACTGCGCGGGCCAGCCCATGGCGGCTTCGCAGCCGACGTCCTTGGTGCGACGGCACTCGGCAAGTCGGCCGGCGAGCAGCGCGACGCGGATGCCGTCGCTCCAGGTGTCGACGACCTTCTTGCCGCCTTCGAAGATCTCCTCGGGGAAGTCGCGATTGACGTACCAGGGGATGGTCTTCACCTTGCGATCGCGGAGCGGGATCGTGCAGAGGTGGCTCGCCTCGTCGCAGCGTGCGCCGCGACCGACGTCCTCGCACTCGTCCTCGGTGCCATTCTGATCGAGATCGCGATGCACGTCGGCGCCGGCCGGCGTGAGCTCGGGCGTGTTGCACGCGAGCTTCCGCGGATCGTGCGATTTCTCGTAGACGTTCCACCGAGCGATGTAGCGGTGCCACTTCTCGTCGATGATCCCGTAGCGGCGGTCGTAGCCGTAGCGATCGCTCGTGAAGAAGCCGAAGACGTCCATCTTGCGGCCGTCCCAGTCGGCGGGCTCGTAGTCGGTGTCGACCACCTTCTTGAAGGAGAGCCGCAGCTTCACCTCGCTGGGATTGCAGCTGATGCGCGGGTAGTCGCCGATGAGCTGGCAGGCGGGGTAGTCGCCGTAGTCCGGATCGTGGATGACCTGCGGCGAGGCGAACGCCTTGTTGGTGACGTCCAGGTAGCTGTTCGGGATGTCGATCGTCGGCGCGTCGGGGTTCGCGGGATCGCTGATGTTGTAGTCGATCGGATCCCAGGTGACGCCGTAGAGGCCCATCTGCGAGACCGCATCGAGATCGTAGGCGTCGGTGACGAGGTTCTTCGACCAGTCGACGCGCACGTAGTCGCGCTGGTTCCAGGGACGATCCTTGTCGTTCTCCTCGACGACGTTGTTCTCTTCGCCGGTGTTCGCGTTGTAGCTGCGGCGGATGTCGAAGTGCTTCTGGATCGTGAAGCTGGCGACGATCTGTCCGTCGGTCGTCGACTGCGCGGGGGCCTTTGCGGCGGCGACGGTCGCGTTGCTCGGGGCGTCGTTGCGAGGAGGACCGCCGGTCGTTCCGGTGCCGTCGGTGTTGTCGATCAGCTCGTAGGAGAGCCGTGCGATCAGCTTGGTCTCGGTGATCTCCCATCGGACGCGCACCGTCGGCTGCGCGTCGGAGCTGGTGAAGAGCTCCTCGGAGCCGGCGCCGGCGGCGACGTCGACGACGGTGGTCCGGAAGTAGAACTCGGGATCGTCGGACGAGTCCTCGAGCATCTGCCCGACGAAGAACGTCTTCGGCAGCGCGCCGACCTGGACCTGGTTGATGGGGTCACGCTGAGCAGCGCAACCCGATGCAGAAACGCATCCCAATGCGAGCGCCACCAAACCGATGCGCGCCTGACGAGCGAATCCCATGCGATCACTTCCCCCCCGACCACGGCGCGCCTCCCAAAACGCGCAACGACCGGGGCGGCGCATCTAGCACATGCCGAACGACGCGCCAGGAGGCCGCGTTGCGTTTCGCGACGTTGGCCGGCGTCATCACGGATCGCCTACGAAAATAGGGTGATCGAACCGATCAGCGATCGGACGGATCGCCGCCCGATCAGGCGCGTCGGACGAGGGCGACGGCCACGCCGGCATACGCGACGAGCAGCACCACGAGGAGCACCGAGCTCGTTCGCTGGCTCAGGTCCGCGCAGAGCGGGCC
>JAXDMI010000574.1:0-3459 GCA_034666145.1 Myxococcales bacterium
TACGAGATCGAGGCCTGGGATCTCTTCCTCGAGGTCCCCGATCGCGACAACAAGGCCGAGATGAAGGTCCTGCTCGACCACGTGTCGTTCAAGGCTCTTCCCGGCGACATGATCGCGCTCATGGGTCCGTCGGGCGCCGGCAAGACCACGCTGCTCCTGACGCTCAACGGTTACCTCCCGCCCTCGAGCGGCCAGGTCCGCATCAACGGCGACGATCTCTATGCCGTCTACGACGCGCTCCGCGGCGTCATCGGCTACGTCCCGCAAGACGACATCGTCCATCCCGAGCTCACCGTTTTCGAGGCGGTGAAGTACTCGGCTCGCTTCCGCCTCCCCAACGACTACTCGGAGGCGGAGATCAACGCGCGCGTCGAGCAGACGCTGCGCGACCTCGGCCTCGAGGCGCAGCAGCACCTCCAGATCGGAAAGCCCGAGAAGAAGGTGCTGTCCGGCGGTCAGCGCAAGCGCGTCAACATCGCCCTCGAGCTCGTCACCGATCCGGTCATCCTCTTCCTCGACGAGCCCACCTCGGGTCTCGCCGCCGACGACACCACGGCGCTGATCAACCTCTTGCACGATCTCACGAAGAAGACCGGCAAGACGATCATCATGACGATTCACCAGCCCGCGAAGGACGAATACGAGAAATTCAATCTCGCGTTCATCATGGGCTATGGCGGAATACCCACTTACTTCGGGCCCACCGGCGAGCCCAGTTATCGATTCTTCCGCACCATCCTCGACAATCCGCAGAGCCCGTTCCGGAACATGTCGATCGCGCAGGGGCGCAGCGTCGACAATCCTCGCGACATGTTCGACATGCTCAACATCCGGGAGCGTGGCGTGCAGGAGGCGATGAAGCGGACCGACGCCAACGTCACCCGCAACACCGCTCGTCTCGCCGCCGCCCGCGAGTGGCGTGCCGAGTTCATGGCGAACGGGAACCCCGTCTTCCAGCAGATGTACTCGGGGCGCCGCGCTGTCGGCACCGAGCCCGCTGCGCGCGGCGTTCCTCACCGTGCCGACGTCGCGCTCTTCAACCAGCTGATGCTGCTGATGTCGCGCTACTGGAAGATCAAGATCCGCGACCGCGCTGGCGCCGCGATCATGTTCCTCCAGGCGCCGGTCATCGGCCTCATGCTGGCGTTCGTCTTCGCCGGGCAGAAAGAGGCGGTGCCGTTCTGGTGCCTCGGCGCGCTCCAGGAGCTCGGCAAGAAGGCCCAGAGCGCACAGGGCTCGACCGATCTCCTCGGGCGCATGCTCGCCACCAAGGATCAGACGGCGGCGATGTTCTTCGTCGTCGTCTCTGCGGTGTGGTTCGGTACTTCGAACTCGGCGCGCGAGATCGTGACCGAGCGCGCCATCTATTTGCGCGAGCGGATGGTCAATCTATCGATCATCAATTACGTATTCTCGAAATACATAATCCTGAGTCTGATCTGCGTATTCCAGTGCACGATGCTGCTCGGAATCGTGTTCTTCACACTGGGATTCCACGGCGGCATCGTCGCGTTCTTGCTGGAGCTCGCGGTCATGGTCGCCGTGGCCATGAACGCCTGTGCGCTCGGTCTCCTGCTCTCGACGGTGGTGGCGTCCGCCGAAGCCGCGATGGCGCTGACGCCCATCGCGCTCATCCCTCAGGTCGTTCTCGGCGGTCTGATGGTGCCGATGACCACCAACCCGATGCTGAAGCCGCTGATGTACGTCATGCCGGCGCGCTGGGGCTTCGAAGGGTCCATCGTCCACGAGCGCCTCGCCATCGCGGCGGACCCGGCCTGGTACATCGATCTCCAGAACCCGACGCTGAACAGCCCGCCCGATTACGTGTTCGCAGGCCACTTCCAGTGCGCCGTCGCGCAGATGGGCTCGGACGCGCTGAAGGGCGCGTGGGGCTTCACGGCGTACGACCAGTTCTACCTGCCGTTCGCCGTGCTCTACGGCATGACGGTGCTGATGCTCGTGGCGCTGCTCCTGATCTTGAAGAAGCGCGATCCGGTCTGAGCGGCGCGCCGGCCGCGGCTACCTCTCGAAGCCGCGGCTACTTCTCGAAGCAGTAGAGGGCGTTCGTCTGGAAGCACGAGTCCAGGGTCGCGCCGGACCAGCCGCCTCCGGCCCCACCGACGTTGCCGGCGGCGCCCGGCAGGGCCGGCGCAGATGACGTCCAGTCCATGCATGACTGACCGTAATAGAGGGCGTCCACGCTCGTCGTCCCGGTCCAGGCGCCGTTGACCTGGGCATGGCCCTGCTCGGTTTGGTCGATACCGTGGTTCAGATTGCCGTTGGTGAGGTCGGTCCAGTCGTTCGCCACGATCGTGCCGTCGCCCAGGACGTAGGGCATCGACCCGTGGGCGAAGCGTGCCGACACGGTCGAGGACGAGGTGCTGACCCACGCCAGGAACGAGCCTCCCTTGATGCGCATCACGGTGCTCGCGTCGGCGAGCGCCTGGCACTTTGCGTCCGCGCCGGCGATGCCCCCGAGGTCGCCGTTGTATTCGACGCTCGTCACGAACACGACGCGACTGCACGCGATCGCGCCCTGGCATCCGATCCCGGTCGCACCGTCCGCGGCGTCGAAGCCGCCACCATCGCCGGTCACGTTCGCATCGCCACCATCGTCGGGGCCGGCCGCGTCACGCCCGATGAACATCACGTCGCCGGAGGCGTCGGCACCGTCTCCAGGCAGCGGCGTCGTCGCATCGGCCTCGCATGTCGCGCACGGCGAGAGATCCGAAGCGCCGGTCAGCGCGTTGCAAGCGGCGACCGACGCAACGACGAGCACCGTGCTCGCAAGCGGACCTGCGATACCCCCCATCCCTCGATGATAGGCGGCGGGAAGCCTTGGTGCATCGCCCCTCGTTGCGCGTCGTGTGGTGGGTCCACCGACAGCGCTCGATCGGGCTCATTTCAGGGCGGCGCGTCGCCTGAGACGCGCGCCATCGCGGTGTCGGTGTCGACGTTCGAGGTGACTTGCAGGGCGAACACGAGGCCGATCGTGCCGTCGTGGAGGCGATGCGGATGCGGCTGCGTGAAGTGCCCGGCGCTGTCGTCGGAGACGAGCTCCTCGGCGCCGAGCGTGGCGTCGAGGCGGACCGCGCGCCGGAAGATCCGGAAGCCGGCGGCGCCCTCGTCGGAGATGTAATAGACGTCGATGCCGCCGTCCGCGCGACGGAAGGGCGTCACGTCGTGCACGTTGGCCTTCGCGGTGATCGGCTGCGCGACGTCCCAGCTCTTGCCGTCGTGGCTGATCCGGACGTACGCGATCATGTTGGTCTGGTCGCCGTTCGCGATGTGGCCGCGAGCGAGCCGTCGGCGAACGAAGCCACCCGTCCCTGCACGCCCGAGGCGAGCTCGATGTCGGCGCCGAACGTCTTGCCGTCGCCACGCGCGACGTGCGGGCCCATCTGGTAGTGGTCGTAAGCGAGCGCGATCTCGGAGCCGCGTACGACGGCGCAAGGCCAC
>JAXDMI010000575.1:0-7043 GCA_034666145.1 Myxococcales bacterium
AAGGCGAGGACGCGGGCGCGACCACCGCGCTCTTCCTCGATCTCGCCACCGGCACCGGCGCCGTCGTGCTCGCGAACGGCGACGCGTTTGCCAGCGGTGACGCCGCGCGCGCTGCCGCCATCCAAGCCTTGCTCGCGGACCTGCTCGCCGCCGCTGCTCCCGCCGCGCACTGACCGCGATCCGCGCGAAGCGGAACGCCCGACGTGATGGAACGTGAACGGCCACACACACGTAGTGAACCCGCGTCCGCACGGTGATCGCTCGTCACGGCTCGGGGCGCGATGCGCAGCGCCCTTCGCGCCCGTGAAACGTCGCTGATCGCGCGTGAAACACGGTTTCACGGCCTCCGAACGCGTCACTCCTACGCAGGTCCGCGCGTTGGTCCGGATCATGGATAGGGCGCCGCTATCGTCGTGCACGGAGCACGGCCATCACCGGGTGTCGTCATGCGTCTTTCCCATCGCTTCGTCCTCGCCACGCTCCTCGCTTCGTCCACGTTGCTCGTTCCGGCGATCGCATCCGCCGGTGAGCCCGGCGCCGAGCAGCCCAAGGGCGAGAACCCCACCGCCGGCCTCAAGGGCTTCGAGCTGATGCTGCGTCCCTCGTTCGGTGGCGCTCCGTCGGACTCGCCGGTCAAGTTCGCGCCGAGCAACGGCGTGAAATTCGCGAGCGACCCCGGCGCGCTCATGCAGGGCGCTTCTCCGTGGGGCTACGGCTTCGTGGGTCAGGCTTCGGTGGGCTATCGCTTCGTTCCGTTCCTGAGCGCGGGCCTCCGCGGCGGCTTCCGTAGCGCCTCGGGGTCGAACCAGAGCGACGGCTCGACGGGCCTCTCGCGCTCGGGCTGGGATGCGGGCGCGTACGTCCGCTTCTACCCGGCGGTGTTCTCGGAGAGCGTGTCGAAGTACCTCGACCCGTGGGTCAGCGCCGGCGTCTCGTACCAGCGCGACACGCAGTCGTTCAAGAAGGGCATCGCCACGTCGAACGGCGGCAGCGTGCAGGCCGACTGGTCGCTCGAGCACCACGCCGTCTCGATCCCGCTCGCCATCGGCATCGACTATCGCGTCGCGAAATTCCTCTCCGTCGGTCCGTCGTTCGAGGCCGCGATCAACAACCCGATCGCGGGATGCCTGAGCACCAGCGCGCCCGGCTTCGTCGGCACGTCGTACTGCTCGAACAGCGAGCCCGGGAAGAACTTCGTCAAGGCCGAGACGTACATCGCGTGGAACGCGGGCCTCGACGCGAAGGTCACGTTCTGAGCTAGGCGAATCGCGCTAAGCGAATCGCGCTAGGCGAATCGCGCCGGCGATACCCAGCCGCCCAGCGTCGTCTCGAGCGCCATGGCGACGGCGATGCTCAGATGATCCTGACGGCGCGGCGCGACCACCTGGACGCCGAGGGGTAGCCCTCGCGCGTCCAGGCCGAGCGGCACCTGCGTCGCCGGCATCTCCATGACGTTGAAGATCGCCGTGTACGCGAACTGAAACGGCGCCAAGAGCGGCGTGCGATGACGAGGCGCGATGCGCGGGAACGACGGATAGAGCATCACGCCGCGATCGCCGAGCACGTCGGCGAGCTCCGCCGACAGGTCCTTGCCGAGCGCGAGGATGCGTCGCGTTCGCGCGGTGAACCGCGCCGGCAGCTCCTCGAACAACGAGAGGAGCAGCCCGGGCAACGTGTAGCGCGAGCCCGCGAACGGCAGACGCGTCAGCTCGCGCCATGGCTCGAATGCGGCGCTGCCCTCGGCCATGAGGTCGCGGAACTTGCTCTCGCCGGCGCGTCCCTCGTGGAGCATCGCCGACCAGATCTCGAACGAGCGCGCCAGGGCCGGAATGGCGCGTCGCTCCACCTTCGCGCCACGCGCCGCGAGCGCATCGGCGGCACGGCGCTGCGCTTCGACGAGCACGCCTTGCACGGCGCCCGGCCCCTTCTCGACGGAGTAGACGGTGAGCTTGCGCACGTCGACTGCGGTGGGATCGCCGAGATCGCACGGCGTGCACCGCTCCTCGATACCGTCAGGACCGGCCACGATGCGGAGCACCGGCATGAGGTCCTCGGCGCGACGCACGATGGGACCGCACGTGACGAAGCGCTGGACGTCGTTGCGGGCCGGCGGATGACTCCCCGTGCTGGGGACGATGCCGCCCGTCGCCTTGTGCCCGAACACGCCGTTGAAGAACGACGGCATGCGAATGGAGCCGCCGACGTCCGAGCCGAGACCGATGGGCGATGCACCGGCGCCGACGATCGCGCCCTCGCCGCCGGAGCTGCCGCCCGCGGTGCGCGCTCCGTCGTACGCGTTGTTGGTGCGCCCCCACACCTTGTTCTGGCTCTCGAACCACATGCACAGCTCGGAGATGTTCGTCACGCCGAGCGGGATCGCGCCGGCCGCGCGGAGCCGCGCCACCACCGTGGCATCCTTCGTCGCGACGACGTCACGCCGGGTCCACAGGCCTGCGCTGTTGGGCATTCCCTCGACGGCGAAGGCCTCCTTGATGGTGCACGGCACCCCGTGGAGGACCGGGAGATCGTCGCGATGCAAGGATGAGGTCTTCTCGTCCGCGATGGTCGCCTCGCGGAGCGCCTCCTCGTAGCGATCGCGTACGATCGCGTTCAGCGCTGGATTTACGCGGCGCGCGCGATCGACATGCGCCTGGACGACGGCGCGGGACGTGATCAGGCGATCGCGGATCGCGCGGGCGAGGGCGACCCCGGAGGCCGAGAGGATCTCGCCTTCATGCATGGACTCACTGCTACCATGGTCTCGATGGCGGAGCGCCCGCAGCCGGACCCGGAGGCACGAACAGAAGCAGCAGCGCTCCTGGTCGCGCAGCCGCCTTCACCCACGCTCGACGGTCCGGTGGGTCCGGCGCTCGTCGGCAACCGCTATGAGATCCTGGGCATGCTCGGCTCGGGCGGCATGGGAACCGTGTATCGTGCACGCGATCGCGAGCTCGACGAGATCGTGGCGCTGAAGGTCCTCAAGGCGGAGCTCGCGGCCACCTCCGGCATGCTCGAGCGCTTCCGACGCGAGGTGAAGCTGGCGCGACGCGTCACGCACAAGAACGTCGCCCGCACCTTCGACATCGGCGAGCACGAGGGCGATCGCTTCCTCACGATGGAGCTCATCGAGGGCGAGATGCTCGGCTCTCACCTCGCGCGACGGGGCCGCGTCTCGCTGCGCAACGTCATACGGATCGGCATCGACGTCTGCGCGGGTCTCGCAGCCGCGCACGCAGCGGGTGTCCTGCATCGCGATCTCAAGCCGGAGAACGTGATCCTCGCGCGCGACGGCCGCGCGGTGATCACCGACTTCGGCATCGCTCGCGCGCTCGCGCAAGCCGACCTCGCGCGGACCGCCGCCGGCATGGTCGGGACGCCGGCCTACATGGCGCCGGAGCAGGTCGAAGGCTCGGCCGACCTCGACGGTCGCGCGGACCTCTATGCGCTGGGCACGATGTTGTTCGAGCTGCTCACCGGGGAGCTCGCGTGGCCGGGCGATTCGGTCATCGCGATCGCGGCGGCTCGCCTCCTCCGTCCCCCGCCGGACGCGCGCACGTTTCTTCCGGAGCTGCCCGACGACGCGGCGGAGCTCGTCCTCAAGCTCATGGCTCGCGCCCGGGACGATCGCTTTGCGAGCGCCGAGGAGGCCGGCGCAGCCCTCGCCGCGCTGCCCGCCAACGATCTCCCTTCGGCGCGCTCGCTTCCGCCGCGCAGCGCCGACACCGGCAGAGCAACGGGCGCGGGAGCCGGCGGAGTGACGGCCGGAACGCCGACCACCGGCACGGTGGTGATGGGCGCCGGCGCCCCGCATACGAACCGCAAGACCGTCGCGGTGCTCCCACTCGTGAACCTCGGCGTCGAGGACGATGCGTATCTCGCGCAGACCGTCACCGAGGACCTCGTCGATCTCCTCAGCATGGTCCGCGATCTCCGCGTGCGACCGCGCGGCGAGACCGCGGCGTTCGCGACCGCGAATCGCGACGTCCGCGAGGTCGGTCGATCACTGGGCGTCGACGTGGTCGTCGATGGATCGCTGCGCCGGCACGGCGATTCCGTTCGCGTCACTGTGCGGCTGGTGACGGTGGAAGACGGCTTCCAGCTCTGGGCACAGCGCTTCGATCGCCCAGCAGCGCAGGTCCTGACGGTCGCCGACGACGCCGCGGCCGCGGTGGCAAACGCGCTCGCAACGCAGCTCGCAACGTCGGGCGCAGCACGCCCGGTCGTGGGTGATGCGGCCGCGCAGGATCTCTACCTTCGCGGTCGTTACCTCGTTCAGAGCGGCTGGTTCGACGTGTCGCGCGAGGGCGCGAGGCTCCTCGGTGAAGCGCACCGGCGCGCGCCCGACGATCCGCGCATCGCCGGTACCTATGCGCTGGCCATCGCGCGCGTGCTCTCCGGTGACCCCAACGATTCGGCTGGCGTACCGGATCCGCGCGAGCTCGCCGAGAAGGCGCTCGCCATCGATCCCCAACAGGTGCAAGCGCGCGTCGCGCTCGGCTTCGTGCATCTCAACAACGCAGAGAGCGTTACCGCCGCGACGCTACTCAAGCGTGCGCTGGCGCTCGCGCCGAATGCAGTGGAGGCGCTCGACGTGGTCGGTCGCGTGCTCCTCGAGGTGGGGCGCTCCGAGCTCGGCATCGCGACGCTGCGCCGTGCGCTCGCCATCGACAGCACGCTCGCGCAGGCGCGGCAATCGATCGGTCGCGGCTACGCGCTGCTCGGCGACTACGACTCGGCGTTCGAGGCGCTGGGCACCTTCCCGACGAACATGTCCGACGTCGCGCCCTACGTCCTCATCCGCGGGCGCATCGCGATGTGGCGGAACGATCGCGTCGGCGCCCAGCAGCTCGCGGAGGAGCTCGGGAGGTCGGCCGCCGCATCGATCGGAAAGTTCCGGATGCACGCGCTGCTCAAGGTGACGATCACGCGCCAGCTCACCGACGAGATCAACAGAGAGGTCGATGCCGCGCTGCCGATCGATTCGCGTCTCAAGCCGCGCCGCGTCAGCTTCCACGCGCAAATACGGACGGAGCTGAAGCTCGGCGGCGGCCGTATCGAGGAGGCGCTCGCCGATCTGCGCGTCGCAGACAGCAACGGCTTGCTCGACCGGCTGTGGCTCGACCGCTGCCCGCTCTTCGACCTCGTCCGCGATCGCCCCGAGTACCTCGCGATCCAGAAGAGCACCACCGCGCGAGCCGAACGCGTGGCCGAAATCCTCGCCTGAATCACCGCTACCTTCGGTGCTTGGCGTACAAAGCGTCGCGCCACGCGATCAGGTCTTCGAAGTCGCGTGCGACCGCGGCGTTTTCCCAGATCTCGCGCGTGGCCGGTCCAATGGGCGATCGCCGCGTTGCGCGGAGCGTTTGAAGCGACGTCGCCATCGCGATGTCGGCGAACGAGAAGCGGTCGAGGATGTACGGTCGCCCGCCGAGCGCCTTTCGCAGCTCGTCGTACGCGGGACGAAGCACCGCCTCGCCCTCGGCATCGGGATCGCGCCCGACCTCGTACTTCGAGCCCAAGAACATCGCCGCGGTCGTGGCCATCGGCGCGAGCACGCCGCGCAGGGCGCCGGGGATGAACGGAGGCAAGGCCTCGCGCTGCGCCGCTCGGTTCGCGCGCAGTCCCGCGAGCACACGCGCACGGCCCGCGGAGATGATGCGATCGGAGAGGTCGGCCCAGCGCACGATCTCGTCGTCGCTCTCCTTGGGGAACAGCGGCTCTCCGCGACCAATGCTCTCGGCGTGGCGCGCGATCGCGATCGAGCTCGTGTACACCGTGTTGCCGTCGGCGAGCAGCGGCACGGATGCCTTCGTTCCCTTGGGACGCGAGCGCGCCTTCGCGCGCAAGAGGACCTCGCCGAGGAGGGGGACATGCTCGTGATAGCGATATGCGACTGTGTGGTGATCGAGCGCCCAGCGCGCCTTCTCGGTCCACGGTGATTGCGAAAGGCCATAGAGCGTACGCATGCCGGTGCCGAGTATACTCGGGCCGTGACCGATCTCGTCCTCGACCCTGCGCGCAGCCGCGTTCGGATCCAGACCTTCGCGGAGGGCCTCTTCGCGCGCCTCGCGCACGATCTCGAGATCGTCTGCGGTGACCTGTCGGGTCACGCGACGCGCTCCGCCGACGGACGCACCGACGCTGGTTCGGCATCGATCGAAGCGCCGCTGCGCGGCTTCGCCGTGGCCGGCGTTCTCGGGCGTGATGGTCGCGTCGACGATCGGGGCCTCAATCCCGCCGAGCGCCGCGACTGCATCGCGAAGATGTACAGCGACGTGTTCCACACGGGGCCCGACGGCATGGTGCTCGTGCAGCTCCAGCTCGACGGCGCGTCGGCACGTGTCCGCGTCGTGCCGCCCAACGGCAGAGCGGTGGAGAAAGTGATCAAGCCCACGGTCTCCGCCGATGGTCCCGACGGCACCGGCGTGCGCGCGTCGGGATCGTTCGACGTCTCGCTGATGGCGATCGGCTCGGACGTCGTGAAGGGACCGATGGGCGCGTTCCGCGTCAAAGACCAGGTGAAGGTGGTCTTCGACGTGGTGTTCGCGCCGAGCGCTCAGCCTCAGCCTCAGCCCGCGTAGCCCTCTTCACCGTGCTGCGTGGTGTCGAGGCCTTCGCGCTCGTCGCTCACCGTGACGCGGAGGCCGAGCGTCTTGTCGATGACCTTGAGGATCACCCACGTCACCGCGACCGCGTAGAAGAGCGAGACCGCGCACGCGAGGATCTGCACGCCGAGCTGCTTCACATTGCCCGCGAGGAGCCCGTCCGCGCCGACGGGATCGGCCACGCCGGGGAACGTGCGTTTGATGCAGAACACGCCGGTGAGAACGGCGCCCGTGAGCCCGCCGACGCCGTGCACGCCGAACGCATCGAGCGAGTCGTCGTAGCCATACTTGTACTTTGCAAGTACCGCGAGATAGCAGACCAGCGCGGCGACGAAGCCGATGACGATGGCGGCAACGGGCGTGACGTAGCCTGCGGCAGGCGTGATCGCGACGAGACCGGCCACGAGCCCGGAGGCGATGCCGAGCGCGGTGGGCTTG
>JAXDMI010000576.1:0-7552 GCA_034666145.1 Myxococcales bacterium
CCTAAGCAGGACGACGTGAACTGCAACTGACGTCACGATGCGCTGTCTTCGCCTGGCCGTCATCCCCACGCTCGCGGCTCTGTTCGGGCTCGCTGGGTGTCCGAGTGGAGGCGAGGCGACTCCCGCCGGCGATGCCGGCGCGGAGGCGGCGACGCCGACGTGCGCGGCGGGCTATCTCGGCGATCCCGGCAAGGACATCGCGCTCGAGCTCCGCGCATTGCGCGCCGACGGCACCGACGTACCGCTGAACGAGGGCGATGACCTCGCCATCGTGTTCCCACCGCAAGGAGGCCGCGTGTCGTTCATCGGCGTCCGCGCGATCAATCTCGATGGTTGCGGAGTACAAGTGATCGGCGCGCTTCGCGATCTCGGCTCACGTCAGGTCCGCACCGACGGCCGCACCGTGAACCTCCTCAGAGAAGCCGACGGCTGGGGAACGACCGGCCAAGGAACGACCACCAACATCGAGGACTCGGCGGCGATCGGCGACTACTCGAACGTCCCGGTGTGTCCCAACGAGTGGGCGGACGTCGACGTGTTCGATCAACCCTTCGAGGTCGAGGTGCAAGTGCGGGATCGATCGAAGAAGAGCGCCACCAAGGTGATCAAGGTGACGCCTCGCTGCGCGGAGACCGGCGCGAAGGAGACGGCATGTCGCTGTCTCTGCAAGCGAGGCTACGTGCTCGGCGAGTCGTGCGGTGAAGACGCCGGCGTGCCGGACGGAGGACGGTGACGGTGATGTTCGAGCGAAGCGTTCTCGCGATCGGGATGTCGGCGCTGCTCTTCTCGTTCGGGGCGTGCTCGCCTTCGCACGCGAGCGACGACGCCGGCGCGCCGATCGACGGCGGTGACGGAGCCTCGACTGCGCCAACATGGAAGCCGGTGCTCGAGCATCTCGACGGCGCGCTGCTCGCGGTGTGGGGAACGTCGGAGCATGACGTGTGGACGGTCGGCGGACCGCTCGGCAACTCCGGCTTCGAGTCGCTGGTCATGCGCTACGACGGCAACGTCTGGCATCGCGCGAAGCCGGGCGGCACCGAGACGTACTGGTGGATCCACGGCACGAGCGCGTCCGACGTCTGGCTCGTCGGCGAGAAGGGCCGCATCACGCACTGGGACGGCACGAAGTTCGAGGAGCGCATGTCCGGCACCACCGCGACGCTCTTCGGCGTGTGGGCGGCGGCGCCCGACGACGCGTGGGCCGTGGGCGGCGTCCCCGATCAGCCAGATCAACCCAACGACGTGCTCCTCCACTGGGACGGCACGTCGTGGAAGCCCGACACGCTTCCCGAGCTGCACAAAGTCGCCCTATTCAAGGTGTGGGGATCGAGCAAGGACGACGTCTACGTCGTCGGCGAGCTCGGGCTCGTCTGGCATCGCACGAACGGCACGTGGAGCCGCGAGGCCCAGGGCATCGCGAAGGGTCGCCTCACCACCGTCAACGGCTGCTCGGCGACCGAGGTCTTCGCGGTCGGCGGACGCGACCTCCTCACGTCGAACGGCGCGACGTGGAAGCGCTCCGACGTCGTGCTCGTGAACGACGTGAACGGCGTCGCCTGCGCACCGGCGAGCGCGCCGAAGCAGGACTGGGGTCGCGCGGTCATCGTCGGTGGCGGGAGCGTGAAGCTCCGGCTCGTCGGCGATCAGTGGGTCGATGACTTCGGCTCGGAGCCGTTCTCGGATCTCCACGGCGCGTGGGTCGATCCCACCGGCGCATTCTGGGGCGTCGGCGGCAGCTTCACGGCGACGCCGCGTGCGGGCATCTCGCGCGACGGCGTGATCGCGCGCTTCGGCGCGGGCACAGTCGGCACGACGATTGCGCCTTAGCGCGCGTTCTCGTCGATTCTCGTCGTGACGAGCGACCTCAGCCGGCGGCGCGGCGCTTCGCGGTGGTCTTGCGTCCGTTGCTCGCCGAAGAAGAAGCGGAGCCAAGAGGGCCGACCAGCTCTTCGAGCGGAATGGTCAGCGCCTCGCAGATGCGATTCGCGACGAACAGCGACGGACCGAGCTCACCGCGCTCGAGGCGCGCGATGTAGTTCGGCGAGAGCCGCGCCTGGTCGGCCAGGTGCGCCTGGGTCCAGCCGTGCTCCTGTCGAGCTTTGCGGATCCCCTCCCCGACGACGGTGTTGAACGCTTGATGCTCGTCCAGTGCACCCGGCGGGCTGGATGCATTTCGACTGTCGAGATCGAACTTCGGCCGCTTTCCGCTTTCCTGACCCATCGCATTTGAAGGTAGCTCACGCGCAAAATTGGGCGAGGGGAAATTATACTCGTTGAAACAGTCAGCAATGTCGCAGCCCACGCCGCCGTAGGCGGAAGTGCTACTTGGCAGCCGCGCGCAGCGTCGACCGGCCGCACGCGAACACGCCAGATCGCGTTACGCTAGCTGGCGCTAATGCTCGCGGAGATCGACGTCGGACGGGTGGTCGCGGGGAAGTACGAGCTCGTTCGCCTCATCGGCAAGGGCGCGATGGGCGAGGTCTGGCTCGCGACCCACAACTCGCTCGGCGGCGAGTTCGCGATCAAGCTCGTTCAGCCCTCGGACGACGAGGAAGACGAGAGCGCCGCGGGCCGCTTCCAGCTCGAGGCGCAGGTCTCGGCGAAGCTCTCCCGCAAGACGCGGCACATCGTCTCCGTCAGCGATCACGGCGAGGAAGACGGCCTCGCGTATCTCGTCATGGAGCTGCTCGAAGGCGAGTCGCTCGAGGCGCGGATCAAGCGCGTCGGCGAGCTCGATCTGGCGCAGACCACCGCGATCGTCACGCAGGTGGCACGCGCCCTCGGGCAGGCCCACGCAGAGCAGATCTTCCACCGCGATCTCAAGCCCGCGAACGTGTTCCTCACGAAAGACGAGGACGGGCGCATGCTCGTGAAGCTCCTCGACTTCGGGATCGCGCGCACCACGAAGCCGTTCCGCACGCGCTCGCCGTTCACCACCGGCAAGGACATGGTGCTCGGCACGCCGAGCTACATGAGCCCGGAGCAAGCGCGCGGTCTCGACTCGCTCGATCATCGCTGCGACCTTTGGGCGCTCGCCGTCGTCGCGTACGAAGCGCTGACGCGTCAGATCCCGTGGGAGGGCGAGACGGTCGAGGACATCTTCCTCAGCATCTGTACGCACCGCATGATCCCGCTTCTCACGCGGCGTTCGGATCTGCCGCCCGCGCTCGAGGGCGTGTTTGCGCGGTCTTTCGCGCCGAAGCTCGACGAGCGGTTTCGCACGGCGACCGAGCTGTCGGAGGCCTTCGAGGTGCTCGTCGATCCCCTCGACGTCGAAGCGGCGATGGGACCGGCGCTCGGTCGCGGTGCGACGAGCTCGCGTAACCTCCTCGCGGCGCCGCGTGCACGTGGCTACCTCCACACGCCGGGCGAGATGGCGATCTACAGCGGCGAGCCCGGCTCTGATCCGGTGGGCGTCGCGGTCGCCGGCCCGACGCTGGTCACGCGCAAGAAGAGGTCGTCGGGCTGGCTGATCGCGGTGGTCGCCGCGGTAGCGACCATCGGCATCGTCGCCCTCGCGATCACGGCATTCGGCTCGCGTGACAAGTCGACGTCGAAGAACCCGCCCACCGACTCGACGGCGACGCCGACGAGCAGCGACCGCGCGAGCGTGCCGCCGCCCGACCCGACGCCGTCGTCGACCACGCCGGTCCTGACACCGCCGCCGACGCCGACGGTGAAAGCCTCACCGACGCGTCCGCCGATCGCGGGTCATCCGCCGACCCCACCCAAGCCGCCGCCCACGACGCCGGTCGTCACGCCGCCGGTCGTCACGCCGCCGCCACCCCACCCCACGCCGCCACCGCCGTCCGCCACGACGCGCAAGCCCCCCGACAAAGGCGAAGTCTTCTGACCTCCCGACCCAGGGTCATTTCGCTTCTCCTGACCCTGGGTCATTTCGGGTTCTCCTGACCCTGGGTCATTTCGGTTCTCCTGACCCTGGGTCATTTCACGACCCAGGGTCGGGCCTCGACTATCCCTACTGGCGTTGGTAAGCTCTTGACGTGCGCTTTTCTTGCTGGTTTCGACGTCTGAGCGTCGGGGCTGCCGTCGCTTTCGCCGCGCTCGCCGCGGCACCGACAGCACGCGCCGACGCCGAGTCCGATGCGAAGGATCTCTTCGCTCGCGCCCGCGATCTGCGGAACAAGGGAGACTGCGCCGGCGCGGTCCCCTACTTCCGGAAGGCGTACAAGGTCTATCCGAACGGCCTGGGTAGCCTGCGCAACGTCGCCGAGTGCGAGGAGCAGATCGGTCACTTCGCATCGTCGCGACGCGCGTGGCTCGACATCAAGCGCGCGCTCGTCACGATGGCGCAGGATCCGAAGTACGACGGATGGGAGAAGGACGCGCAGGACGCCGCGAATCGTCTCCAGCCCAAGGTCGCGACCGTCTTCGTCGACGTCACCGTGAAGTCGCCGCAGGGCGAAGGCCCCGCGAACGAGAAGTCGGGCGTCGAGGTGTTCATCAACGGCGAGAACCTCGGCACGAACCTCGTCGGCACGCCGCTCGAGCGCGATCCCGGCAACTACCGCGTGCGCGTGCAAGCGCAGCATGCGACGCCCGTCGAGGCCGAGGTGGCGCTCGCCGCCGGTGATGCGAAGCACGTCACGCTGCGTCTCGTGCAGAACCCACCCACGACGCCCACGCCCGAGCAGCCCGGCGCACAGATCGACGTCGACACCGGCAAGGGCAAGCGCACCGCGGGCATCGTGCTCATCGGTGTCGGCGCCGCCGCGCTCATCGGAAGCGGCGTCACGTTCTTGATCCGCAACGGCGCGAAGAGCGACGTCGACAGCCAGTGCCCCACGCACACGGGCTGCTCGACGAGCCTGCAGAGCACGGTCGACAAGGGCAAGCTGATGAGCACGCTCACGACCATCCTGTTCCCGGTCGGTCTCGTCGTTGCGGGCTCGGGCGTCGGCCTGTTCATCTGGGGCAGCAACTCGAAGGAGGCCGCCCCGCCGACCACGGCGACGAACCTCACGATCGTTCCTGGGCTCGGCCGCGTCGACGCGACGTGGAGCTTTTGACATGAACGGCCGACGGAAGCTCGTCCTTCTCGCGCTCGCTGTCTCGCCGGTCCTGGTGATCGGTGCAGCATGCAGCTTTCCCGACGTCTCGTTCGCGCCGGCAGGAGCCCGCTCGGAAGGCGGAGCCGGCGACGGTGGGATGGGAGAAGGCGCGGTGGTCGGCGCGAACGAGGACGTCGATCCCGATGGCGCGTCGCAAGAAGCCGCGACGCGGCCGGATGGCGGGGGCAAGGCCGATGCTGCCGGTTGCACCTGCGACTGCGATCACGACGGATTCACGGCGATGGGCAACGTCTGCGAAGGCGGCACGAGCGCGATGCTCGACTGCGATGACCTCGACGCCCTGATCAAGCCGGACTCCGGCTTCGTCGCTGCGGACTGGAGCAGCACTCACACACCCTCGGGCGACTGGAACTGCGACGGCATGAGGACGAAGCAGTACGACTACAACCAGAAGTGCAACGACCCGAACAACTGCAACGGGAAGTCCGGCTTCAACGACGATCCCAACTGCGAAGAGACAACCGACTACAACAACTGCGCCTACAGTCCGCCGGGACTCCTCAACCTCCCGCCCGCGTCGTGCACGATCGGCAGCACGGTCAAGGTCACGCAACACTGCAAGTGACGAGTGGCGAAGCTCCTCAGAGCAGCGCCCGTCGGTCTTGCCGTCGAGTTCGTCCAGTTCTCGATGCCGCGACCGGGCACGCGGCTGAATTCTCGTTTCGTTGCATCGGGCTCAGGTTTCTCGAGGTCCTTCCCGTCCAGCGGACGAACGGCGGTCAAACGGGACCCTTCGTCTACTATGAGAAGGACCCGCTCCTCGGTCAGAGCTGCGTCGTCGATCGGATGGATATGAACATCAAGCAAGCGTGTCAGTAGGCATCCGATGCGAAGCCCCTCCTTACGGCGCGCCGCGCGGCTCGCGATCGTGCTCGTCGCAGCGGCGCTGCCGTTCGTCGCGTGCAGCTTCCCCGACGTCTCGTTCGGACCGGCAGCGGCTCCAGAGACCGGCACCAACGACGGCCCGACGACCAGCGACGCGATGGCAGACGGCGACGTCGTGAGCGTCGGCGCCAACGAGGACGTCGATCCGACGGGCGCGATGATGGACGCGACGGTGATCACAGACCCGGGCCAACTCGAGGCCGGCCCTGATGGCTGCTGCGATTGCGACAATGACCACTTCAGGGCCGACGGTGGAACGTGCAGCTTCCCGTCGCAGGACTGTGACGACCTCAACCCCAACATTTTCCCGGGCCAGGGCTTCGTCGCCGGCGCCATGTGGACGAGCCCCCATCAACCCGAAGGCGACTGGAACTGCGACGGCGTGAGGACGAAGCAGTACGACTACAACCAGAAGTGCAACGACACGAACAACTGCAACGGCAAGTCTGGCTTCAACGACGATCCCAACTGTGAGGAGACCGCGGTCTTCAACAACTGTTCCTACAATCCAGGCATCGCAGGTCTCCTCTTGGCTTCGTGCAAGGTCGGCACCACGGTGATGACCAAGCAGCACTGCAAGTGACGCGTAGCCTCAGAGCAGCCTTGGCGATCGCCAGCGCGACCCTCATCGTGATCTCTGCATCATGCGGGGGCGTCTTCGCGGCAGCGGACGGCATCCCGGATAGCGGAGCGACCGACGTGGCGCCGGGCAGCGACACCGCGGATGGCAACGTCCTCGCGGTCGACGCAAACGAGGATGTCGACCCCGACGGCGGCTCGCAAGAAGCTGCGACTCGCGACGGAGCAACCGCGATCGACGCCGCCGGTTGCACGTGTGACTGCGACCAGGACGGCTTTCAGCCGTCGACCAGTAGCTGCGACGGTGGGCCGGGGCCACGTCCCGATTGCGATGACCTCGACGATTTGGTCAAGCCGACGTCCGGCTTCGTCGCGGCGGCCTGGACCAGCCCTCACGCGCCAGCCGGCGACTGGAACTGCGACGGCGTGACGACGAAGCAGCACGACCACGACCAGAAGTGCAACGACCCGAACAACTGCAACGGCAAGTCGGGATTCGACGGGAACCCCAGCTGCGGTGAAACGGCGCCGTTCAACACCTGCCAGTACAATCCAGGCATGGCCGGAATCCTCCTTCCTTCATGCAAGGTCGGCAGCACGGCGATGGCCACACAGGCCTGCGAGTAGCGCGTCGCTTCAGAGCGGCATCTCGAAGAACGACGTCGCGCGGAGCGTGCCGTCGTCCGGGAGCACGGCGCGCGAGTCGCGGTTCGACGTGGGCGTGAGCGAGACGATGCGGCCGACGTCGCGGCGCAGCTGCACGTAACGGGCGCGGCACCGTCGCTACGGCGGATCCTGGAGCCGCAGCACCTTCCGCCACTCCGCCGCCATGTTGTCGTCGGTGATGACGGTGGCACCGCTCGTGCGCGCAAGCACGCTCGGTCCGGCCTCGAGGCCCTCCGATTCCGGCGGCGCGTTGATCGAGTCGGCGTAGTTCACGAGGTCGTCGAAGAATTTCTGGCCGCCCTCCGTCGAGCGATCGATCGCGGGGACGC
>JAXDMI010000577.1:0-3383 GCA_034666145.1 Myxococcales bacterium
GACGCATCGAAGCCCGGCTGGACCAAGGCGACGCGCGCACGAGGAGCAGCCTCGCGCGCATGCTCGACGGCGCTCATGCGGAGCGTGCCCCAGCCGACCATCGCGCCGAGGATCGCGAGCGAGAGACCAACGGGCGCGAGCATCGTTCGCCTCGTGCGCTCCGCGCGGAAGCGGATCACTCCGTGGGCTGCGAGCCCGGCGGCGATCGCGAAGAGGAAGCTCGTTCCGCGCTCACCGATCACCTCCGCGGTCTGGAGCAGCACCGGCCACGGCGCGAGACCGCCCGACGGCGTCCACGGGAACACCGACGGCACGAACGTCGCGACGTACACGCCGAGCGCATACGCGAGCCACGGCGGCGCGAGCGGCGCCGGAACCCCACCGGCAGGTCGCGCGAGACGATGCGCGACCGCGCCGCCGACGGCCCAGGGGAGTGCCTGCGCCGCGGAGAGGAGAATGAGCGCCGTCCACGCCGCGACGGCGGGGAGCGGCGTGAAGCGCATCACCACCTCGGGAACGAAGCGGAGCGCGACGAGGTTCGCGCCGAGCCCGAACCACCAGCCGCATGCTGCGCCCGCGCGCGTGCCCGTCGGTCCGCTCTCGGCCTGACCGCTCAGCTCGAGCGCAAGCGCGAATCCCACCAGGCCGAGGAGGATCCCCGCGTGGAAATCGAGCGGCGGCGTCGACGCTGCGAAGACGACGCCGCTAGCGAACGGCGCGCCCCATCGTCGGATCCGAGCGAGAGAGAGGCGTGCGCGCGAGGATCACCAGTAGAAGGTGAGGCCGCCCTGGAACAAGCCGCCACCGGACGTGTTCGTCGAGCGACCGTTGCTGTCGACGAACTCCGGGTACTGGCGCTTGTTGTCGTCGACGCGACCGCGGATGAAGCCGCGGAAGTCGAAGTTCAGCGCGACCACCTTCGAGAGGCGGAACTCGAGGCCGATGCCGGCCTGACCGCCGAAGTAGCCGTATTTGTACTCGGCCGCGTCGTAGCCGTTCCGATCGTCGACCGCGGTCGCGCCCTGCCAGCCGAAGCCGCCGAGGATGTAGACCTGCGTCTTGCTGCGCGGGTTGAGGAAGACGAGGCCGTTGAAGCCGAGCGACGTCTCCTTGCGGCGGAAGCCGTTGTAGTCCGTGCCACCTGCGAAATCGAGATCGGCTTCGAGCGCGAACGCGGGGATGGGGCGGAAACGGAGACCGAGACCGACGAGCGCCATGCCCGCGTTGTCGTCGCGTCCTTTGCCCATCACGAGACCGCCGACGTGGAGGTTGAGACCCCACTCCTTCTTCGGCTGCGCGTGACGAGGCACGTAATAGTAGGCGGGCGGCGCTTCACGCGGCTGGATGACGACCGTGGTCGGCGGCGGTTGATAGACGACGACCGGCGGCGGCGGGCTCGCGGGCTTCGCGGGCGTGGTCTCGGGAGGAAGCGGCTGGAGGTCCTTGTTGCCGCCGGCCGGAGGCGGCGTTGTATCGCCGCAGAACCAGCTGCCGGGTGCACAGTCTTTCGCATCTTGCGCGTGCGCGGTCGACGCCAACGGCAATGCCACCGCGCACGCGATGGGGAGCGTCACGAGCAGCCGCCGGAACGATCGCGGGAACGAGTGCGGGTAGGAGCTACTGATGCGCATTGAAAGACCCTGCCTCCGAAGACGGCGTGTCGTCCGTCAGGATGCCTTCAAAGCAACCCAAGTGCCACGGGGAAACGTGCGCGCGAGGTGGCAAACGGCCCGCATTTACCGGCTCTCCGTTACGGCCGAGCTCGAGGCTGTGTCCTCTGGTTCACGACGGGACGACAACCGCCGTCGGGCCGGACCCACATCGTGTGCGACCGATTCTCCCGTGGTCGCGCCCGCGGGCGGGGTCGTGTAAAGAGCCCCATTGGCAACCGTTCGCCTCAAGCCTGGTCACGTCCAGCCCGTCTGGGCAGGACATCCGTGGGTTTACGCGCAGGCGATCGACCGCGTCGAGGGCGGAGCCACGCGTGGCGACGAAGTCAGCGTCGTCGATCCCCGCGGTAACTTCCTCGGCCGCGGATTCTACTCGCCCGGCTCTGCGATCCCCGTCCGCCTCCTCGTTCGCGACGAAACGACGCCGATCGACAGCGCGCTCTTCCGCACCAAGTTCGAGCGCGCCCTCGCGGCGCGGCAGCAGCTCGGACTCGGGAGCTCGCCGGACACCACCGGCTACCGCGTCGTGCATGCGGAGGGCGACGGCGTGCCCGGCCTCATCGTCGATCGCTTCGGCGACGTGCTCGTCGTGCAGATCCTCACGCTCGGCATGAAGGATCGCGAGGCGATGATCTTCGAGGCGCTCGGCCACGTCTTCAATCCGAAGGCGATCATCGATCGAACGCCGCCCGGCGCCGCGAAGGCCGAAGGCTTCACCGAAGGCAAAGGCGTGGTCCGAGGCGAAGCGCCCGCGACGATCACCTTCAAGGAGCGCGGCATCGCGTGGTCGCTCCCCAGCGACGTCGGGCAGAAGACCGGGTTCTACTTCGATCAGCGCGACCTTCGCGGTCGCGTCGAGGCGCTCGCGTCCGGCAAGCGTGTGCTCGATGCCTATTCGTACATCGGCGCGTTCGGCCTCGCCGCAGCGCGCGGCGGTGCCACCGAGGTGGTGTGCGTCGACGAGAGTGCCGTCGCGGTCGAGGTCGGCGCCGAGCAAGCGCGCCTCAACGGCTTCGAGAAGATCGTCAGCTTCCAGCGCGGCGACGCACGACGCACGATGCAAGAAGCGCACGGCGGCTTCGATCTCACGATCGTCGACCCCCCGCGTCTCGCGCCGACGCGCGGCGCGCGCGAGCAGGCGCTCGTCATGTACGCGAAGCTCGCCGAGCTCGGCTGCCGGGCCACGAAGCCCGGCGGTCTCCTCGTGCTGTGCTCGTGCTCGGCGGCGGTCGATCTCTTCGCGCTCACGCGCGCGCTCGCCACCGGCGCGGTGCGCGCGAACATGCATGCGACGGTGGTGGAGCGCGCATTCCAGGGCGTCGACCATCCCGTTCCCGCCGCGTTCGCGGAGGGTCTCTACTTGAAGGCGGTCGTCGCGCGCGTGGACAAGCGATGAGATCGCTCTCGATGATGCCGCCCGATGACGCGCGCGGCCTCGTCGGTGTGCTGTTCGATCTCGACGACACCGTTCTTTCGCACGGCGTGCTCACGCGCGAGGCCTACGACGCCATCTGGTCGATGCACGAGGCGGGGCTCCGGCTCGTCGCCGTGACGGGGCGACCGAGCGGCTGGGGCGAGGTCATCGCGCGGCAGTGGCCCATCGACGGCGCGGTGACGGAGAACGGCGCGGTCCACGTCGTGCGTGACGGCAAGGGCGTCTCGCTCTCGTTCGACGGCGACGCGGCGGCGGTGGCCGAACGGCGCGCGCGGCTC
>JAXDMI010000578.1:0-13634 GCA_034666145.1 Myxococcales bacterium
ATAGCCCGTTTCGCCCTCTTCGAACGACGATGAGCCGAACAGGGGTGCCCGCGGTACTCCGGAATCGAGGTAACTCATGGCCGGTTCGTCGAAGCTCGATGTGATCCTCGGTGCGATGGTAGCGGCGGCGACGCTCGCCGCGCTCGGACTCGGTGCCGGGTCATGTGGAAGCGAAGCCGTTACGGACGGCGCCGGCGCCGGTGACGCCGACGGCAGCGCGGGTGACGGCGCCGGTGGCGGCACGGGAGCCCTCGGCGTTCCGTCGAGCGACACCGGGAGCAAGAACTACCCGTGCGCCGGTTGCGCGCCCTTCCCTCCGCTGGGTGCTCCCGAATGCGCGCCGGCCGCGCTGGGCAAGGCGACCATCGCCTATCCGCTCGACGGGCTGCTCCTGCCGCCGAACATGAACGTCCTCGAGGTGCAGTTCACGCCGCCTCCGAACGCGACGCTCTACGAGGTCGACTTCTACAACGCGATCACGAAGGTGAAGGTCGAGACCAAGTGTGTCGACGTGCCGGACGTCCGCGGCGGTACCAGCCGCGGCTGCGGCATCACGCTTCCGCAAGCAGCGTGGAACGACATCGCCAACGCCAATCGTGACGGCGATCCGGTGCGGGTGGTCGTTCGAGCGACCACCGATGGGAGCTGCGTGTCGATCTCGGAGGTGAAGATCGACCTCTCCTTCGCGAAGGAGGACCTTGCCGGCGGCATCTACTACTGGCAGTCCGCCACCTTCGGCGGCGTCGGCGGAAAGACCGGCGGCATCTACAGCCACGACTTCGGCTCCTTCGACCCGACGCCGACGCCCTTCTACACATCGGGCGGCACCGGGACGTGCGTCGGCTGCCACACCCTGTCGCGCGACGGCTCACGCATGGCGGTGATGACCGACGACCCGGATGGTGACGACGAGTTCGCCGACGTGAAGATGCACGTGATGGACGTCGCGACGCGCACGGTCCTCGGCGGGAGCAAGGTCTCGCCTGGGTTCCAGACGTTCACCCACGATCACACGAAGATGATCGCGTCGACGTTCAAGGGCAAGAAGCTCCCGGGCGGCGTCGTCGACGGCAGCTTCGACATCTACGACGGCGACGGCGTCACCATGCTCGCGAACGTTCCGCTCCCGGCGGGCATGGCGGGCACGCATCCCGATCTCTCGAGGGACGACGCGCACATGGTGTTCGTGGCGCCGCTGGCCGGAAGCATCTCGCCCGAAGGCGACCACCACTTCTTCGGCGGCGCGCTCTACGGCTCGACGTTCGACGTCGCGAGCAACGCCATCGGCGCGCCGCAGCCGCTGCTCGCCGACCCGGCGCGCAGCTTCTACTACCCGTCCTTCTCGCCGAACGGCTCGTTCCTGATCTTCAACGACGCGCCGCAGCCCGGCAACTCGGCCACGGGCAACAATGATGCATTCTACAACCGCAATGCGCGCGTGAAGATCCTGCACTTCCCGCCGGCCGCGGGCGCGAAGCCGCTCGACCTCGCCGCGCTCAACGTGGCCGACGGACTGACCAACTCGTGGCCGCGCTGGAGCCCGTTCGTGCAGACGTACAAGGGGAAGAAGCTGCTCTGGGTCACGTTCTCGTCGAACCGCGACTACGGGCTCCATCTCGTCAACAAGGGCTTCGACAACTGCTACCCCGCCGAGGGACCGGCGTACGACGATCCGCAGCCGCTCTCGAAGCAAGGCGTGACGTACGCCAACTGCGCGCAGCCGCAGATCTGGATGGCGGGTGTCATCGTCGAGGAGGACGGCACGCTCGACGCGACGGACCGCTCGTTCCCGGCGTTCTGGCTCCCGTTCCAAGACGTCAACAGCCACAACCACAGCGCGCAGTGGGTGGAGAAGGTGCAGAGCTCGTCACCGGGCGGCGGCCCCGACGGTGGGACCGGCAGCGCATGCGTCATGGCCGGCGGCTCCTGCGCGGCCGCGACGTGCTGCTCGGACTCGGTGTGTTGCAACGACTTCTGCGCCGTCACGTGCGTGAGGTAAGTCGGCTGCGATGCTCGGACGATCGGGCGCCGGCGGTCTCGCTCTGCTCGTCGGCGTTGCCGTCGGCATCGCGGCCTGCGGAACGTCGCACCCACCGCCGGCCGGCGATGGGAACGGCGGATCGTTGCCGCGCGCCGACCCGCAGCTCGGTGGCGGCGACGGCGGCGCGAGGCCTACCGGCTGCGGTGTGAAGGACGACGGTACGGCATGCAATTGCATCGACGTTCCGCTCTTCGCCGATCCGCCCAACGTGTACTTCGTGCTCGATCGCTCGCTCAGCATGAGAGAGAGCGCGAAGTGGGAGCACGTTCGCACCACCGTCGGTCGCGTGCTGCGCGACATCGGTCCACGCGCGAGCTTCGGGGCGACGGTGTTTCCGGGGCTCTCCGACGACTCGTGCGGTCCGTCGCAGGAGGTCATGAGCCTGCGTCCTGGTGACCCGCCGTCCTCGGTCGACGGCCCCACGACGAGCTTCTTGCTGAATGCGACGGACACGATTCCGAAGGGCGGCACGCCGACGGCGACGGCGCTGCGCGACGTCCTCCAGCGCCTCCAGGGCGTCCCCGGAAAGACCTTCGTGGTCCTCGCCACCGACGGCGGCCCCAACTGCAACGCGGCACTCAGCTGCGATTACTCGACGTGCATTCCGAACATCGAGGAAGCGCCCGGCTGCTCCGCAGCGGGTCCGACGAGCTGCTGCAGTGGACCCGAGCAATGCCTGGACAGTGCAGCGACCACCGCCGCGGTCGCGTCGCTGAAGAGCAGCGGCGTTCCGGTGTACGTCGTCGGTATTCCCGGAAGCGCGTTCTACGCGGCGCTTCTCGACGACCTCGCGACAGCGGGTGGAACGGCGCAAGCAGGATCCGCGAAGTATTTCCGCGTCGATGTCGCCGGTGACGTCGAGCTCCTCGCGACGCTGCGGAGGGTGCTCGCGAAGATCGTCGCCACCTGCACGTTTACGCTGCGAGATCCGCCCGCCGATCCCGCGCTCGTCAACGTGTACCTCGACGAGGTGGTGGAGCCGAAGGATGCGACCAACGGCTGGACGCTCGAGGGCAGCGTCGTGACACTCCGAGGCAACGCGTGCGCGCGTGTCATGAACGGCGACGTCCTCGGCGTGCGCGTCATCGCGGGATGTCCTTCCGTCATTCGCTGAGCGACGTCAGCTCGCGTGAGCCGAACCTCCACGCTCGCGGTACCAAGAGTCCGGGGCAGAGCCGATGGACGAAACGCGGTCGAAGAGGAAGAAGACGAAGCCGAAGCGAGCGCTCGCGCGCTCCTTCGTCGTCACCGTCGCGGTGGGCATTCCGGGCGGGCTACTCGCTGCGACGGGTTGCTCGTCGGCGGTCCCGCCGGAGAGCACAGCGCAACCCGGCTCGGCGTCACAAGGCCCCGGCGTGCAGACGGGCAAGTGCGTCGACGAAGGGCAGCAGCAGCCGTGTCACTTCAGTCTTGGGCGCGCAGGCGACGGCAAGGTCCTCTCGTGTTTCCAGGGCACGCAGACGTGCACCGGCGGGACGTGGAGCGCGTGTGGCGGCGAAGGGACGGTAACGAACAGCGTCGTCGATCTCGATCTGGTACCCGCGGCGACCAGCGGGATCCACACGCTCGGCCTCGGCGGCTGCGGTGACGGCATCTGCTCCGGGCCGCTCTGCAAGGGTGGCGCGCTCGATGGGCAGCTCTGCTCGGTGGCAGGATGCGGCGCCGGCATATGCGTCACGGCCACGTGCGACAAGGGCACGAACAAGGGCCTGCCGTGCACCGTCGCGGCGAACTGTCCGGGCGGCAACTGCGTGCCCAAGGGCGAGACGTGTGCAAACTGCGCGGCGGACTGCGGCATCTGCACGCCCGGCAGCTCCTCGACCGGTCTCCCCATCTGCACGAGCGACCCGTGCAACCCCGACTGCAAGGCGTGGAACAACGCGCAGACGCCCGGCATCTCGTCGGGCGGCGGGCTCGGCGTCACCGTCATCGGCGTCAGCGGCTTCGGCCAGATCCCGAACGGACAGATCTCGAAGCTGCTTCTCGACAGCTGCAATACGGGGACGCGTTGCGACAGCTTCGCGAGCTTCGGGATTCCGAGCTCTCACTACAACTGCCAGATGGATACGCAGTGCTCGCTCGTCTCGCTCGGCGGCGACGGCTGCTGCCATCAGTTCGACGCGGCCGAGGTCCTCGGCACCGACCTCAGCTCCTTCGCGGCGAACGCCGGCGTGGATCTCACCATCGGCCCTGGCTGCTCCGACATCGAGAAGGACAAGTATCGCTATTTCCCCATCTGCAATCGCGGCGCGACGCCGGTGCCGGTCGGCCAGTCGATCAAGGTGAAGTACTTCAGCCCGATCCAGCCGCTGTCGCCGTGCGCGGGCTCACCGGGCAAGGGCAATCAGAGCTGCACGAGCACGGCGGGGTACGACTGCTCGCTGGTGGTGGGTGACGCGACGGGCAGCTCGCCCGGCCTGCCGCTCGCGCCGGGCACGTGTCAGCTGCTCGACACGCAGAAGGCGGGACGCGCGCCCGGCGGAGCCGCGTGCACACAGCCGAGCGGCGAGAGGTGGATCTTCGTGAATTGCGACGGCGGCAGCACCGGCGTGGTCGAGGGCGACCTGACCGTGAAGCCGACGGCCACGGTGGTGCCGCCGGGTGAGCCGACGACGGCGCCCGGCATCCTCGGTTGCGCGAACAACTGGACCGATCACTCGCCGAACAACAACCCGCCGGCGTGCAGCGTGGCCGGTCCGAGCGTCATCTCGTTCACCGCCGACTACCACGCGACCTGTCCGAGCGGGACTGCACCGCTGTGGAACAAGCTGATCTACGACGCGAGCACGCCGACGAACGCGTCGGGTACCTCCGAGGTGTTCTTCGAGGCGGCCACCGCGCCGGACATGGCGGGCAAGCCTGGCGGCTTCTCGCAGTTCTACGAGATCGCCGAGGCGCAGCACAACAACGCCGGAAACCCATACGTCATCGGAGGCGCGACGCTCGGCTCGGATCCCGAGAAGTGCAGCTTCACGTTGCCTGTGCTCCCGCCGTACGTTTGGAAGACCTGCACGAACGTCGGTATCGGGCCCGCTCCACCGTGCTGCCCGAAGGACTTCGAGGATCAGTTCACGCGGAGCATCACGCAAACGCCGTTCGAGGGCGCCGGCGTCGTGCTCGGCAAGCAGATCGCGCGCCAGGAATGGCTGCGCATGAAGATCACCATCAAGGCGACACCCGACTCGAAGACGGACGCGACACTCAACAGTTGGAGCGTCAGCTACCAGTGCATCGCGCGCGAGTGACGGCGACGGCGGCGGGCGCGCTCGCGCTCGTCACGGTCAGCTCCGTTTCGTGCTCCGCGGATCATCCGGCGGCATCGGGCGACGTCGCTGCCGAAGCCGCTGCTCCCGAGGCCGCCGAGCGCACGGACGCGGCGACCATTCCTACCGGCTACGACGGAGGTGTCGGCCTGGGCCTCGTCGACGTCCCCGATACGCCGTGCGCGAGAAGCGACGCACCGTTGGCCATCGTCCTCGCCGGCGCTCCGGATGCGGCGCCGGTCCCGTCTTTCCGCTCGCTGCATGCGGCAGGAGCACGGCTCGTGGCGGACACGTCGGACCGAACCGGCTTCGCCGTGTTCGATCCCGACGGCAAGAACGCAACGCTCGTCACGACGTCGATGTTCGGCGTCGCGACCACGACACTCGGTGATCGGATCCTCGCGGCGGGAAACGTCGACGTCGGCTTCGCCGCGGTCCAGGCCTACGACGCGAGCGGTCGCGCGATCGACGACGCGAAGGCCATCGCCTTCGAAGAGGCCGACGGGCTCGCCGTCGGAGTCGACGACCACGCGGCGCTCGTCGTGTGGGGTTCGGCGAACGCCATTCGCGCGCGGGGCTTCGCCGCCGCCGGTGCGGCTGGCGACGGTGGCTACGATCTCGCCGTCGGAGCGAGCGCGAAGGCGCCGAGCATCGTGGTCTCGTCGGTGCAGAGCGGGCTCTACGCCGTCGTGTTCTCCGGCAACGACAACGGCACCGCATACCAGACCGCGTTCGGTCGCGGGTCGACGACCGCGCGCGTCGGTGACCCGTCGAACCTGTTCACGGGAGCGGCGGCAAGGACCGTCGTCGGCCTGACGCGGACGCCCGCGGGCTTCGCGGTGCTCGTCACCGTCGATGACGCCGCCGAGCCGTACGCGATGCTCGTGCTGACGGACGCGGGAGGCCACAAGACGAGCGCCGGCTTGAAGCTCGTCGGTACCGTTGCCGCCACTGGCGTCGCCGTCAACGGCTCGGAGATCGGCGTTCTCGCGCGTCGTCGGGTGGGAACGGCCTTCGAGGCGCAGTACGCCACCGCGCTGCGCACGTTCGACCTCGCCGGTGGGCCGGTCGGGCCGTGGGTCTGTCTCGATGCGGCCGGTGGCGATCGCGATCCCGGCGGCGGGCTGGTCGCAGACGGCACGGGTTACGCGGCGCTCTTTCGATCGGCGGACGGCAATACCTCTCTGGCACGACTCGATCACGTGGGCACGGGAGCTCCGTGACGGAAGAAAGGTCTCGAACATGACGTCGCTTCGTTCGCTCGGTGTCTCGTCGGTCGTGTTGGGCGCCGCCGTCGTTGCCGGCGTCGTTGCGTGCAGCGGGGATGCGCGTCCGCCCGCGGCAGGCAGCGGGTCCTCCGGAGGCGAGAGCGACGCTGCGGTCGACCGCGTCGTCACGAGCGATGAGGACGGCGGCGGCAGCGGAGGCGATGCGTCTTCAGCACTGCCGCTCGGAAGCATCCCCACGATCGACGAGCCGGACGTTCCGTGCGTGATGACGAACGGCCTCAAGACCGAGCTCTTCGACAAGGGCGACACCGGGCTCGGCGGGCCCGCCGTCACCCGCGTGCAAGCGCTCGGCATGCGCAGGTTCGCCGCGGGCATGAGCACGCGCGGGTTCATCACCTTCGACGCCACCGGCACGACGCCGAAGGCCTTCGGCATCGCGCTCGGCGCGACCGATACGACGTTCACCTCCGAAGGCACGACCATCGGAGCGTTCGCGCTCTCGCCCGGGACGGTCGACTACCAGCGCTACGATGAACAGGGCATCGCAACGGGAGGGCTCGTCTCGCTCGCGACGGGAATCGCGGTGGGGCCGCCGCGGGTCTGGGTGGCCTCGGGCGGCGGCGGCTCGCTGGTCGTTTGGCCGTCGGGCTCGACGCTCTTCGCCGCCGGTATCACCGCCGCCGGCGCTGCCGCCGGGCCCGCGTTCACGCTCGCGACGAACGCGACGAATCCGAAGGTGGCGATCACGTATGCGGGCGACAAGTACGCGATCGCGTATTCGTACGACAGCGCCGGCACGTCTGCCGCGGCCCGCATCGCCTTTGCGACGCCCACCGGGATCTCCGGCGCTCCCGTCGACGTCGGTACCGCGGACGCGCTCGAGCCGGTGGCGATCACGCCGACCTCGGCCGGCTTCGTCCTCGTCGTCGACGCGGGCGGCGACGAGCACGTCTACGTGGTGCCGCTCGACGGCAGCGGCAAGCTGTCGGGTCCCGCGCACCGGCTCCTCGGTGGTGACCTGCCGTGGGGGCTTGCGTCGCATGGTGATGACGCAGCGCTCGTCGTGCTGACCAACGACGTGAAGGTCGGCACGACCGAGGGACCGCGCGCGCCGCAGTTCCGGCCGCTCGACGTCACCGGCAAACCCACGGGGCCGTGGGTCTGTCTCGACGCCAAGATACCGTCCGCGCTCTATCAGGACATGGGCATCCTCGCGGAGCCCACCGGCGGCTACGCGGTCGTCTACAAGTCGCCGACCGACACGACGATGCTCGTCCGCGTCGACAAGCTCGGCGTAGCGGCGCCCTGAGCCGACGGGCCGGTGCCCTACTCGCCGTTGTCGCCGTCGTAGGGCGCCGCACACGGCAGCCAGCTCGTGCCGTCTGCACGACAGAACTGAGTACGCATCGGGCAGCTCCACTGTCCGCTCGAGTCCTTGTAGTAGTACCTGCACGCCCGGGCCGAGGCTGGTTTGCAGCTGTTCTGGCGGATGCGCGCGGCCGCCGCCTCCTCGGCGTCGTAGTCAGGGTTCGTCTCCTCCGTGCTCGCCGACGAGACGTCGCCGGAGGGTGCCGGGTGCTCGGGGCCGCCA
This sequence comes from Myxococcales bacterium, assembly GCA_034666145.1. Lineage (GTDB taxonomy): Bacteria > Myxococcota_A > Polyangia > Polyangiales > Polyangiaceae > Labilithrix. Next base: position 8,125 of record JAXDMI010000578.1, read on the forward strand.
CCGCACCCGGCGAGGACACTCGACCACGCGCACACCGCGGCCGAGCCAATCGTCGCGAACAGAAAGGTACGAGCGAGCATGACCGGAAGTACCCGGCGCTCGGAAATCGGCTCAAATCGGCGATATTGAGCCGTTCCGGGCCCCTCGCGGTACTCCCGGACATGGCGGCCGCGATGTCCTTCGTCGGCCGACCGCCTGATCCAACGGAGTATCGTCACCGCGTGAATCCGTCCCGGGGACAGCAGCAAACCCGCTCGGGGGCCGGACCGTCCGATGCGGCACTGGTCGTGGCTGCTCGGGCCGGCGAGAGCTGGGCCCAAGAGGCCCTCTTCCGCCGTCATGCGCCGCGATTGAACGGTCTGGCATTTCGAATCATGGGACGCGACGATGAGATCGACGATCTCGTGCAAGATACATTCATCGCAGCGCTGTCCTCGCTGGAGCGGCTCGACAAGGCCGATGCGTTCGCGTCCTGGCTCTCCGGGATCCTCGTGCGTCAGGCCTACAAGAAGATCCGACGGCGCCGCATGCTCGCTCGTCTCGGGCTCGGCCGCGCGGCGGCGGCGATCGATGTCGACGAGCTGCTATCGCCAATCGCAAGCCCTGAGCGCGCCGCCGAGATCCGCGCGCTCTATTCAGTCGTCGAATCGATGCCTGCCGACCTGCGCGTGCCGCTCGTCCTCCACCGGATCGAGGGGCTCGGACTCGAGGACGTCGCTGCGATGATGGACATCTCGCTGGCGACCGTGAAGCGACGCATCGCCGAAGCACACGCCACGCTGCAGCAACGGTTCGGAAAGGAGGGCCTCCGATGAAGCACGATGAAGAGCGCCCGCTCGCGGACGACATCACGGCACGCGTCGACGACGCTCGACTCGCTCGCCAGTGGGGAGCCGTGTCGAAGTCGCTCGTGGTGAGACCGCGGCGCAGCCTTTACTTCGCGGCATTTGCGCCGGCCGCGCTCGTCGCGGTGGCCCTGATCGTGGTGCTCCTATGGCGGCCTTGGCGCTCCACGGGCGACTCGGTAGCCACCGTGCGGACTTCGGATTCCTTGGTGCTTGCGGACGGCAGCCGCGTCACGCTCTCGAGCGGCGCGGAGCTCGCGATCGACAGCGCAACACGTGAGCGTGTCCACCTCGTGCTCTCGGCAGGCTCGATCGTGCTCGATGTGACGCACGTGGAGGGACGGCCGTTCGTGGTGAGCGCGGCCGGTCACGACGTCACGGTCCTCGGCACGGCATTCGCGGTGAAGCTCGACTCGCACGATGCCACGCGCACGCTGGCCGTCGAAGTGACGCGTGGACGCGTTGCCGTCACCGGACCGACCGGTGAGCACGTGCTGGATGCCGGCCAGAGCTGGTCGACGCGGGTGGAATCTACGTCGTCTGCCACGTCGGCGGCGGCAGCGTATTCGCTCGCTGTCGTGGCCGACGAGCCGAGCGCGCTTCCCACGAGTGAAGCGGCGGAGCCCCCGCCGGCTCCCGGAATCGAGCCGAGCTCGAAGGCCGTCGCCGCCGCGCCCGTCGAGGGACCGCGCGAGCTGCTCGCCCGCGCGACCGAGGCACGAACGAGCGGACGGCCGCGCGATGCCGCGATCGCACTCGACACGCTGCGCAAACGGTACCGCTCCGATGCTCGCGCCGGTCTCGCGGCGTTCGAGCTCGGGCGCGTTCGAATGGATGCGCTGAACGATCCTGCGGGCGCTGCCGAGGCGTTTGCCGACGCCATCGCGCTCGCGCCAGGCGCGCCGTTCCGTGAGGATGCCGAAGCGCGGCGCGTCGACGCGCTCGATGCGCTTCCTGACCGCGCACGCTGCGAGCGCGTGCGCGACGCGTATCTCGCCCGCTATCCGAACGGGCTCCACGCCCGACAGATCGCGACGCGCTGCAAGCGCCCATGAAGAGCCGCTGCGCCGTCGTCGTGCTCCTCCTCTCGTGGGCACCCGCGGCCTTCGCCGGGGAGGATCCGGCGGCGTCTCAGCCATCTCCCGCTTCGACGCCTGCTGCGTGCGGTGCGCCGGGCCACCCGGGGATCGCCCTGCGCGCGGTGGGGATCGACGATGCGCTCCGCACGAAGATCGCCGAGCAACTGAAGGTGGCTCTCGCGGCGCGAAGCTTCGATCTCTGCGCGTCGGACGAAGCCGCTGGAGCCGTCGCCGAGCTCGACATCAGCCAGGGCAGCGCGTCGGGCGTCTCTCTCTCGCTCTCCGTTCGTGATCAAGTCACCGACAAGCGCGTCGCCCGGGAGATCGATCTGCGCGGCATTCCCGAGGACGGCCGCGCGCTCGTCATCGCCGATGCCGCCGACGAGCTCTTGCGCGCGAGCTGGGCCGAGCTACTCGTCGCGGACGCGCCGAAGCCGAAGCGCGACGTGCCGCCCGAGATCACGCGCGCACTCCCGACGCTGGAGGCTGCATCGCCGGCGCCCGCGCCGCGTGACGAACCGCCCATCGTGGAGGTGGGCGTCGATGCAGCGGTCGAGCACTACGCGAGCGGTCACACGCAGCTCGGGCCGGATCTGTCGGTGGGCGTCTTTCCTCTGGCGAGGCTCGGAGCGGTGGCGCGCGTCGGGATTCGCAGCGCCGCGCATGCCGACAGCGCCGCGGGATCGGTGGATCCCAGCGGCGTCGCCGGCGCGTTTGCGATACTGCTCGCGGCGCTTCCGCGCGAAGGTCGCATCGGGTTGGACGGCGGCGCCGAGCTCTTCGTGACGCGCGTGCATTACGAAGCAACGGCGTTGCCGGGCTCGCATGCCCAAAGCGACAGCGGCACCGCCGTGCATGCATCGGCAGTGGCACGAGGCTGGGCGCTGCTCGCCCGTCCGCTGCGTGCGACGGTATCGCTCTCGCTCGGGGCGCCGATCCACACGGTGCGAGCGGTCACGAGCGAGAGCACGATCGCCTCCATATCCGGCGTCCTCCTCGGCGCGACGCTCGGCCTCGGCGGTGCGTGGTGAGGCGCACCCGCATCGACGCGGCGTTGGCCGTGGCGCTCGCAGCCAGCGCCTGCGTCGTGGGCGTCGCTGCATGCGGAGAGTCGGTGCTCGACGTCCTCACGACCGACGGGCTCGCCGACGCGATGAACGGCGGCGAAGGCGCGGTGGAAGGCGAAGGCGGCAGCGCGGATGCTAGCGCGGACGTCGATCTCGGGGACGCGCCCGGCCTGAGCTGTCCTGATGCATCGGCCGTCCATCAGCCGTGCGTCCACGCCGCGGAGTGCTGCTCCGGCTACTGCGCGTCTTCGATCACGTCCCTCGAGACCACCTGCCGTCCGGCGACGGGGTGTCTCGGGGTGGGTGCACAATGCACGCGTTCGGGTGCGTGCTGCTCGAACGGATGCTTCGCCTCGGCTCCCGACGCCTCCGCCTCGTGCGCCGGTGAAGAAGCGACCTGCTTCGTGGTGGGTGCGACGTGCGCCGCGAATCACGACTGCTGCTCGCAGAGCTGCGTCGCCGGCGTCTGCGCGAGCGCGGCGCCCGGCTGCAAGCCGGCCGGCGAGGCATGCGCCAACGATCCCGCGTGCTGCGGTCGCGTCTGCGTCGACCACGGCGACGCCGTGCTCACGTGCGCGCTGCTCCAGGGTTGTCGGCCCGAAGGCGAGACCTGCACGACCTCTCTCGATTGCTGCACGCAGCGCTGCGAGGCGGACACGTCGGGCGTGCTGCGGTGCACCGCGCTCGGTGCGTGCACCTCGAATGACAAGAAGGCGTGCTCTCGGCAGGTGGGCGACGTCTGCGCGGACGCGACTCAGTGCTGCTCACGCGTGTGCCTGTCGACGACCGATGGCACGAAGCGTTGCGCCCCGTCCGGCGGCTGCCGGAGCGAGTGCGAGCTCTGCACGGCAGCGAGCGACTGCTGCTCGGGCGCCTGCGCCCAGAGCGCGGACGGCGCCAATCGCTGTCAGCCGGCGTCGGCGTGCGGCAAGCCCGGAGAGATCTGCGACAAGGATCCCGACTGCTGCAACACCGGCGGCATGTCGAAGTGCGCGCCCGATCCGATGCCCGGCGGCCCGAAGCGCTGTCATCGCCCGGGCACGCCGGCATGCGTGCCGGAGGGCGCCGGATGCGCGCTGACGAGCGAGTGCTGCGCCGGTCGGTGCGTGCCCGGCGCGAACGGCGCGCTCGTCTGCAGGTCCGCGTGCGTGCCGTACGGCGCGGCGTGCGCGGCGAGCGACGACTGCTGCGGAGTCGACGTAGATTGCGTCCATCTCGCAGGAGCGCAGGTCTGCGCGCCGATCGGGAACTGAGGTCAGCACCGCGCGGAGCGGCTCTCAGCGTGCTCGCCCTATGACGGCCGGGGCGAACTGGGCTGCGCGATGCACGCCCGAGACCTCGTTCGTCTGCGCGGGCTGCGGTTGGTGCCGTTGCTGCGGCTGCTCGCCGACCAGGCGAAGGGCATGACCGGCCGGGGCCCCGGCGCTGCCGCGATGCCGCTCCAGCCGCAGCCGGAGGTTGTTGGGGCTGTCCGAGCTGCGGAGCGCCTCGTCCTCGGTGATGCGTCCCGACGTGCAGAGCGTGAAGAGCGCGGCGTCGAAGGTCTGACAGCCGTCGACGGCGGACTGCTCCATCGCATCCTTGAGCACGTGGATCTCGTGGCGGCGGATCAGGTCCTTCACGCGCGGCGTGTCGAGCATGATCTCGAGCGCCGCGGCGCGACCGCCGCCGATCGCGGGAAGGAGGCGCTGCGCGACGATGGCGCGCAGGTTGAGCGAGAGCTGCGAGAGGATCTCGGGCTGCCGCTCCGACGGGAAGAAGTTCAGGATGCGCTCGATGGCCTGGTCGGCGTTGTTCGAGTGCAGCGTCGAGAGACAGAGGTGGCCGGTCTCCGCGAAGGCCAGCGCGGCCTCCATGGTCTCGGCGTCGCGGATCTCGCCGATGAGGATCACGTCGGGGGCCTGCCGCAACGTGTTCGCGAGCGCCTGCTTGTACGAGCGCGTGTCGAAGCCGACCTCACGCTGCGTGACGACGCACTTCTTGTGCGGGTGGATGAACTCGACCGGGTCCTCGATGGTCACGATGTGACCGGTCGCGGTGGTGTTCCGGTGATCGATCATCGCGGCGAGCGTCGTCGACTTGCCGCTGCCGGTGCCGCCGACCAGCAGCACCAGGCCGCGCTTCGATTGCATCACGTCAGCGAGCGTCTTCGGGTGATTGAGGTCCGCGAGCGTCGCGATCTTCGTCTTCACGAGGCGCACGACCATGCCGGTCGCGCCCTTCTGGCGAAAGACGTTCACGCGGAAGCGATTGCCGCCCACCGCGACCGCGAGGTTCATCTCGAGGTTCTTCTTGAACTCGTCGCGCTGCGCGGCGGTCATCAGCGAGTCGGCCATGCGGTCGAGCATCTCGCTCGTCGCGGGGACCTTGCCGGCAAGGCCGACGCCGTCGCAGCGGAAGGTCGGAGCGACCTCGTTGTTGAGATAGAGGTCGGACGCATCGACCTTGATCATGTGCTCGAGCAGCGTCACGAGCGCGGGATCGATGGCAGCCCCTCCCGAGGTGACAGCAAGCGTCGC
>JAXDMI010000579.1:0-15929 GCA_034666145.1 Myxococcales bacterium
AGAAGGTCGCGGTCGTCGGCAAGCTCGATCCCGATCTCCGTAGCGACCTCGACGCCACGGGCGCGAAGATCGCGAAGAGCGCGCGCGGCAAGGACTTCGACATCGTGTTCGTGGCCGCTTCCGCGAAGAAGGACCTCGAGAAGCTCGCCGGCGTCCGCGAGATGATCAAGGACGACGGCGCGATCTGGATCGTCTACCCGAAGGGCAGCGCCGACCTCACCGAGCGCGAGGTGCTGACCGCAGGGCGCACGTTGCAGCTCACGGACAACAAGGTCGCGAAGGTCGACGAGGTGCTGACCTCGGTGCGCTTCGTCATTCCGGTTGCCCAGCGCAAGAAGAAGTAGCCCGGCCCGCTCAGTCGCGCGTTCGGATGACCTCGGCGGCCGCTCGCTTGCCTGACGAGATCGCGCCGTCGATGTAGCCGCTCCACACCGTCGCCGTCTCGGTGCCGGCCCAGTGGATGCGTCCTTGCGGCTCGCGGATCGACGGACCGAGCTTCGTCCAGATGCCTGGCGGCATGAATGCGCCGTAGCACCCGCCTGACCAGGGGTCGTGCTCCCAGACATGGTCGACGTACGCGACGGGCTTCCGCGCGCGCTCCCCGAAGTAGCGGGCGAAGCAAGCGATGGCGGCGTCGCGCCGGCCGTCTTCGCCAAGCGCGCCGAGCTTGCGCGCCTGGGCTGCTTCGGAGAAGCCGATCAGGATGCCCTGCGCGCCGTCGGGGAGCGAGTTGTCGAAGACGATGTGGATGGGACCGACGTCGCTCACCACCATCCCCGAGAGACCCTCGTCGCGCCAGAACGGCCGATCGTAGACCGCGGTGTGCTTGATGACCGCGCCCATCGGCATGTTCTTCACCAGCTCGGCGCGCAAGCCCTGGAGCTGCGGCTCGAAGCGGATCTCGGGAACGAGCTTGGGCGGTATCGCGATGATCACGCGCTCGGCGCGCAGCGAGCCGCCGTCGTGATGAACGATGACGCCGCGCTCGCCGTTCTCGATGCGACGCACGGCGTGCTCGAGCCGGACGTCGAGCGTCGCGGCGAGCTTCGTCGCGATGGGCTGCATGCCGCCGACGATGCGCGTCGCTTGCGCGCCGTTCTTCCGCTCTTCGCTGCTGAGGAGGATGTCGAGGCTTCCACCGGAGCGCACGTAGAAGAGCGCGTGCAGGAGCGAGATCTCGTGACCCGTCGCCGCGTACACCGTCTCGAGGCCCGCATCGAAGAGCGCGCGGCCCGTCGTCGTCTTGACGTTGCGATCGAGCCAATCGCCGAGCGACTGCGCATCCCATTCCGCGGCCTTCTTCGCGTTCCAGGGCGCGTCGAGCGGCACGTGCTTCGCCATCGACTCGAGTCGCCACTGCGCTTGACCGAGATCGAGCAGGCTGAGCAGAGCGACGCGCGGGATCGTGCCGCGATAGCGCTTCGCCTTCTCGTTCACGATGACGAGGTTGTCGCCGTGCGTCCACGTGGGGAACGTCTTCACGCCGAGCTCGCGCACGAGCGCTGTGATCTCGTGTTGCGTTGGTCCGATCCATTGACCGCCCACGTCGATCCACCCCTCAGCGGCGGCGCCGCTCGGGGGAAGCGTCTTCGTGAAGGTGCGTCCGCCGACGCGATCGCGCGCTTCGAGGACGACCGCGGTCTTCCCGGCCTGAACGAGGGCTCGCGCCGCAGAGAGACCGGCGAAGCCCGCACCGACAACGATCACGTCGACGTCGCTCATTAAAAGTCGCTCATTCGAGTGTGCCGCCGAATGTCCCGCGCATCATATTTTCCGCATCGCCGTGTCCGACCGCGATCTTCGATCGCCTCTCGGTCCGACGAGGCTACACCGCGGGGCTATACCGCGCCTCGTTGGACCGCTACTTGCTCGGCGCGACCGTTCGTTTGCTCGGGGGAGTGGACACTTTTTCCGGAGGTCACGCATGTCCGTTCTCTTCACTTGGGTCGTTGCTGCGAGCTCGTTGCTCGCGCCCGCCCGCCAACATGACGAGCTCGCCACCGCCATCGCGAACCAGGTCGAGGCCGCAGATCCGCTGTTCAAGGGCGACGAAGACCGACATCGGACCGCGGCATTGCTCGTGGCCATCGCATTCCGCGAATCCTCTTTGCGAGCGGCAGTTGTCGGCGACCACGTCGGAGGTAAGCCCACGAGCTTCTGCGCTTTCCAGATCCACCTGCCGTGGGGCGCGAAGACGGCCGACGGCTGGACGGGGGCCGACCTCCTCGAGGATCCCGAGAAGTGTGTCGCCGCCGCGCTGCGAATGCTGCGCATTTCGATACGTGTTTGTCCGTCGTCACCCATCGCGTGGTACGCGGCGGGCCCTGCAGGTTGCGAATCGCCGCGCGCTCAGCGAATCAGCCGCGATCGCATGGCGATCGCGCAGCGCCTACTTCGCGACGTCCACCTCACCGACGATGCGCCGCCGTCGCCGCTCACGCTGCGACGGAGCGGGGCATTGGACCCCGCACTCCCGCGACCGAGGCAATTCTGCGGCGGAGCGTGATCCTCCTACCGTCTCCCTAGCGCTCCATCGCCGCGGCGGACCCGTGATATTCTCGATGGCGCACCATGGGGGGGAGCAAACGCGACGTCATTCCGGCGGCCGCTGCGAGTCGCGTCGATACCGGCGCCGTCGCGGATCTGCAGAAGCGCGTCGACGTCCTGAGCGCGAAGCTCCACGCGGCGGCCACGGAGCTCGACGTCCGCCGTCCGCTGCAGGCGGCGCTCGATCTCCGTGCGAGCCAGCTGGCGGGGGTCGCGCTGGAGAAGACGATCGAGGAGGTGCCTGCGATCCTCGGCGACGAAGGCGAGCTCACTCACGTATTCGCGAATCTCCTTCTCAACGCTGCGCAGTCGTTCGCACCTGACGCGACCGGCCCGCGATCGATCCGCGTGATGGTGGGTGTGGCTTCCGATCTCGCGTCGGTACGCGTCACGGTGATCGACAACGGCCGCGGGATCGCGCCCGACAACCTTCCGCACGTGTTTGACCCGCACTTCACGACGAAGGCTGCCCAGGGTGCGACGGGGCTCGGTCTGTTCATCGCGCGCGGGATCGTGCAGGCCCATGACGGCGCGCTCGACGTCGTGAGCAAGATCGGTCGCGGAACGACGTTCACGGTCTCCCTTCCGACCATCGCGCGCCCCGTGCGGCGCAGTGCGGAAGCGTCCACGGGCGTTCGACCGGTGCTGCCGGCGACGGGCGCAGTGAGCCCGGGGCCGCGGCGTCGCCTCGACGTGCTCGTCGTCGACGACGAGCCACGTTTCCTCGAGTCTTTGCGCCTCGCGCTCGACGACCAGCACGTCGTGGAGACGTGTGAGAAGTCGGCGGAAGCCCTCGAGCTGGTGCAACGGGATCCCGAGCGTTTCGACGTCGTGCTCTGCGACCTCGCGATGCCCGGAATGGATGGCGTGACCTTCTTCGAGCGCATGCAGGAGCTGGGCGTCGGCGATCGGTTCGTGCTGATGACCGGCGGAGCATTCACGGCGCGCGCGATGGACTTCGTGCGGAGCGGTGCGTGTCCGAGCATCAACAAGCCGTTCCTCCTGGGTCGCTTGCTCGCGCTGCTCGAGGACGTCACGCAGGGTCGATGCGCTTCTTGATGCCGAGCGCCTGCATCTTGTGCGTGAGCGTGCGGACCGGGATTTTCAGCGCTTGCGCGGCGGCGGTGACGTTGCCGTTCGCGCGGGTGAGCGCGTCGGCGATGAGCGTCGTCTCGTAGCGCTGCATCTCGAGGCGGAGTCGCTCCTTGTAGTCGAGATCCGACGCGGGCGCGGGGGCGGGCGGGGACGCGAGCGCGGGGGCGAGCGCGGATGCCGACGAGGGAGGGCGGAGGCGTTCGGGGAGATCGTCGAGGGTCACGACGTCCGAGCGCGCGATGACGACGGCGCGCTCCACGACATTCTTCAGCTCGCGGACGTTGCCGGGCCAATGCCACTGGAGGAGCGCGCTCATCGCGACGTCGTCGATGGCGCGGACGGTGCGAGCGTTGTCGCGGCACGCATCGCGCAGGAACGACTCGGCGAGCGGGCGGATCTCTTCCGTTCGCTCGCGCAGCGCGGGCAGGGCGATGGTGACGCCGTGGAGGCGATAGAAGAGGTCCCAGCGGAACGTGTTCTCCGCGCACATCTTCTCGAGGTCGCGATGCGTCGCGGCGACGACGCGCACGTCGATCGAGAGCTCGCGATCGCCGCCGACGCGTACGAGCTGCTTCGTCTCGAGCACGCGCAAGAGCGCCGCCTGCGCGGCAGCGGGCAGCTCGCCGACCTCGTCGAGCATGAGCGTGCCGCCGTGCGCCTGTTCGAAGAGGCCCTTGGTCGTGCGTTCGGCCCCGGTAAAAGCGCCCTTTTCGTGTCCGAAGAGCACGCTCTCGACGAGGTTCGACGGGATGGCCGCGCAGTTGACGCTGCGCAATGGTCCGTCCTTGCGTGTGCTGCGCGCATGGAGCGCGCGCGCGACGACCTCCTTGCCGGTGCCGGTCTCGCCCTGCACGAGCACCGGGAGGACCGACGGCGCAACGCGATCGATCATGTCCCAGACCTCGCGCATCTTCGGCGACGGGGGCGAGGAGGGCGTTGCGCTCGCAGGTGCGCCGGCGCCCTGCACCATCGCCGTGCGCGCGGCATCGAGGAGCTCGTCGACGGTCGCACCGGCGTCGGGGAACGTCGCGGCGCCGAAGCGCAGCGCGGGATCGGCGGCGACGAGCGTCGCGCCGAGCGCGTCGGCGAGCGCGCGCGTCGTCTCGGGAAGAGCGACGAGCACCGCGTCGGCGGCGTACACCGCAGCGCGATCGACGGGACGTAGCTGCTCGAGGAGCGCGGGCACCCAGGTGCGCAGCGGATGACCCGGAGCGCGTGCGCCGATCATGAGCAGCGAGACGGGACGCATGAACGTCCGCGCGCGAACGAGCTCGTCGTCGAGGAGGCGCAGGAAGAGGTCGTAGCCGAGGAGGCCTTGCACGCCCGCCACCGTCGAGAGGACGTGCAGCGCGACGGAGACGTCGCCGACGCGCACCTCGTCACCGGGGGCGATGCGACCGCGCGGCGTGGGCGCGCCGTTGAGGCGCGTGCCGTTGGTCGAGCCGAGGTCTTCGAAGACGACGCCGCCATCGGCCGCGACGAAGAAGCGCGCATGCGTGCGTGAGACGCTCGGATCATCGACGACGATGTCGGCGGGCCACGTGCGACCGACGACGAGCGGCTCGGGGCCGGGCACGACGATCTTCGCGCCCTCGCGGAAGTAGAAGACGAGCGACACACGCGGCTCACGTCGCGAGCCGGGCGCGACCTCACGGAGCGTCGTCTCCTTGCTGCCGGTGTTGCCGGTCTTGGTTCCGCCCGTCCCGCTCACGAGCTGCAATCTACATCGTCCGGCGGTCCGGGGCTGCGCTCGGTGATCGAGGCGGCCTCGGAGCTAGGCGCGACGGCGACGGCGGCGGGCGCCGATGGCCATCGCCGCGGCGAGACCGAGACCGAAGCCGAGCGACGTCGACGACCCCGCGCTGCCTGCCGTGGCGCTGCCGCCGAGCGAGCATCCGGACGCGTCAGCGGTCGGGTGGCTCGTCGGCGTGAGATAGCCGGACTCGGTCGTGTCGGGCGCGGAGGCCGAGGACGTCGGATCGGTGCTGGCCGGCTCGGTGGCGTCGGGCACCTGCGGGACGACGGCGGGCGCGGAAGCATCGTCGCCGGGGTCGGTTCCGGCGTCCGCCGATTTGCTGCAGCTTGCACCTATCGCGAAGCCGCCCACCGGGGACTGCGCGAGTCGCGATGCGGTGCCGGGGCCGTATGCGCCGTCCTCGGTGATGAGATCGCCGGGATGGTTGCGGTTCCAGAGGCGCTGGAAGGCCTTCACGGAGAGACCGCGGAGATCGACGGTGCCGCCGCCGATGAAGTCGTAGTGAACGGGATCGCTCGCGCCGAGCCAGCGGAAGCCCTTGTTCTGCATCGACGTGCGCCAGCCCGCGTTGTCGTTCACGTCGACGGCGATCGCGCCTTCGTGGTTGCTCGTGCCGGGCGACGCCGCGAGGCCGATGCCACAGCGACCGGTCTGGTACCAGCGATAGAGGAGGAACTGCTGCGGGAGCGTGCGCAGCGCGGAGTTGATCGACATCGTCGTGCCGCGGGCCTTCTGCGCGGCGACGAGCGCTTGCGCGGCCTTCGTCTGCAGGTAGGGGAAGACGGCGGAGCCGAGCGCGAGCCCGGGGGTGTTGTCGATCCGGGATAGGGTGTTGGGCCGGAGACACTGGATCTCCTCGACGAGCTGCACGGCGAGGCCTTTGACGGAGGTGGTCGTGCAGCTCTGCGCGACGGCCGTCGTCACGGTGTCGTTGGCGGCGAGAGGTGAGCTGACCGCGCCGGTGTTGCCTTCGCCGTCGTCGTGGTGATCGGCGACGTCGGTGGGCGCCCCGTCGCTCGACTCACCGGAGCACGCAAGCGGCGACAGCGCAGTGGCGAGGGCGAGCACGTGGAGCGGGCGGAGCGAGCGCAACGAGAACGGCGACACGCGGGTACGGCGAGGTTCGAGCACGTCGAGGTTCGATGCACCCCGTGGGCCGTCGGCGTGACGGCGCCGCGCCGGATGCGTGCGCGCATGGCCTCACCCGAGTTGCGCAATCGCTCGCGCAAGTGGCGCGCCTTCGGCATGGCTGGAGGGCGTGCGTACCAGGTGTGATGGTCCGCGAGCCTCGTCACCTCGCGAGGGGACGCGAGAGCGGGAGCCGTGAAAATCGCGAGGGCACGCGGGGTCGGCGGGGCAACATTGCAGGTTTGGAAGGTCGCTATCCCATCGATCTGGGCCCTAGGGGGCATGACCGAGGACGGCGACTTCGGTAGACCTGATCGTGTGATGGCCCCCTCGCCGCCGCGCGTGATCGTTTGCTGTGATGCCTGCTCGCGAACCTCTCCGCCGCATGAGGGCCCGCTCGAACGTGCGGAGCCCGTGTTGCGCTCGCAAGGCTGGATGTGGCGCCGCGACGCCCGCCTCCTCTGCCCGATGTGCAACGCGCGCGAGTCGACGCTACCTCCGCCGCCGCCGTCCGCGGGCGCCGCGTCGACGTAGTCCGCTCACCCCGCGCGCCGCCGCCGGATGCATTCGCTCACGTGCAGCGTGAGCTCTCTCGGCAAGCAAGGCTTCGCCAGGAAGAAGTCTGCGCCCGCTTCTCGCGCTCGTTGGCGCGATGCGGGTTCGTGGAAGGCGCTCAGGGCGACGATGCCGATGCCACGTGTCGCGGGGTCGGACTTCAGGAGGCGCGTGGCTTCCCAGCCGTCGACGTCGGGCATCGAGAGGTCCATCACCACGATCGCGGGCAGCAGCTCCTTCGCCAGCGCGATGCCGTGCATCGCATCCGCGGCCTCGGCCACCCGGTAGCCCGCGTGCTCCAGATAGTTGCGGTACATCAGCCGGTTGTCTTCGCCGTCGTCGACGATCAACACCAGCGCCGCGCCGTCGGTGGAAATGGCAGCTTCACCCACCCCATCAACGTGTGCGCCACCGCCGGAAAGCGCAACGCGGCGCAGAGACGCGTAATTCCGTTCCCCCAACTCCCGCGTTTCCATTCCGACAAACCCACGGCCCACGACCTAGAGGTCGAGCTTGTGAGCCGCCGCGGCGTTGGGCCGCGTTGTCTGCGACTTCGCCATAGGACAAACTCCTGGTTGCGATGATGACGCTGCCGGCCCGCCTTGCGGGCATGAACGGGGGCAACCGACGACGACTGTCGCCGCTGCCAGCTCCTGGCGACGGCACCGCGCCGAGCGTCGGTGACCGCCTCGTCCTGCTCGTCGACGACTACGAGGACACGCGCCTCCTCTACGTCGAGCATCTCCAGGACGCCGGCTTCCGCGTCATCGAAGCCACCGACGGCGAAGAGGCGACACGCCTCGCGCTCACCCTCCGTCCCGACGCCATCATCATGGACCTCTCGATGCCGAAGCTCGACGGTTGGGACGCCACGCGTCGCATCCGCGCCGACGAGGCCATGAAGAGCACGTACATCATCGCGCTCAGCGCGATGGACGGAGAGATCAGCCGTGAGATGGCATTCGACGCAGGATGCAACGACTTCATCGCGAAGCCGTTCCTCGCCGACGCCCTCGTGCAGGTCCTCACCGTGCACTTTCGCGGCGAGCCGCCCTCCGGCACGTCCGCTTAGCACGTGACGCCACGTGACGCCGCGTGACGCCGCGTAACGCATCCTCCTAGCGGTACGTTGACGCCGTATGGGCACTGCCCCACGCTGGCGGCTCCACTGAGGAGTCGATGGCAGATACGAAGGACGCCGAGACGGTCGAAGGCATGGTCTGGGCGATCGTCCTGCTCGTGGAGCTCAACGCTCCGCAGATCGCAGCGCTGAAAGCCCAGCTCGAGAGCGCCTCCATCATCGTGCTCGTCGAGGGCAGCATGCTGCGCGCCTCGCAGCTCGTCGCCGATCAAAAGCCTCACGTGGTCGTGGCGCCTTCCTCGCTGCCCGTCGAACGCACGCAGGTGCTCCGCGATGCCGCGAAGGAGATCGGTCTCGAGGTCATGCTCGTCGCCGCCAACACAGACACGAGCTCGATCGTCCACGACGTGCGCGCTGCCGTCGCGCGCGTCTCCGCGCGTCGCAAGGGCGTGCGCCAGGTCCCGCGCCTCACATGAGGGGCGGCGGCAGGGTCGATACGACGCGATTCCGGCCGCCGGCCTTCGCCGCGTAGAGCGCCTGGTCGGCACGCGCGATCCACTGCTCCGCAGTCTTGTCAGTGCGCGGATCGATCTCCGCCACGCCGACGCTCAACGTCAGCGGACCGCCGTTGGCCGCGGGGATGTCGAGGCTCTCGATCTGCGCCCGCATTCGCTCCATCGCGCGCTCGGCATCCGCGAGCGGCTGCTCGACGAGCAGGATCACGAACTCCTCGCCGCCGTAACGGAAGAGCGCGTCGGCCGAACGCAGGTTCGCGCGCATGCCGTCGGCGATGCGCCGGAGCGCTTCGTCACCCGCCACATGACCGAAGTGGTCGTTGTACGACTTGAAGAAATCGAGATCGCAGATGGCGAGCGAGCATTTGTGTCCGTAGCGTTGGGCACGCGAGAGGAGCGTGGAGATCTCCTCGTCGAGTCGCATGCGATTGCCGACGCCGGTCAGCGCGTCGGTGCGTGACGCGAGATAGTTGCGCGTGCTGTCGTCGCGCAGCATCGCGGTGCGCTCGGCGAGTCGGCGATGGAGATCGACGACGCGTCCGGCGGAGAGGAGGCGAGCCTCGAGGTCGTCGAAGCTCACCGGCTTGCGCTGGTAGTCGTCGGCGCCCGCGGCCATGCCCGCGAGGAGGTGCTCGCGATCGTCGAACGCGGTCATGATGATGAAGTACGTGTAAGGCTCCTCGTCGCCGGCGCTGCGAATCCTCCGACAGAGCTCGGCCCCGCTCATGCCGGGCATGTCCCAGTCGCTGATGACGAGATCGGCGGGACGCTGCGCGAGGAGCCTGAGCGCTTCGTCACCGTCGGCCGCCACGCGGCAGTGATGACCGAAGGAGTGGACCGCGATGGAGATGAGCTCACGTGAGCTCTCGTCATCGTCGACGACCAGCACCTCGAGCGCCTTCATCACGAGTCGTTTGGGAGCTTTTTCGTGCGGGCCCTGCCGGCGCTGATCCGCCGGGAGAGTCTGTTGTTGCCGGGCATTCACGCTAGACGGCAACTGCACTTGCCATGCCCCACGCTGTGGCTCGCTGTGACGACGATCGACCGGCGTTTGTGGGGCAATGGGTCGATCCTCACCGGTCGCATGATGTCGCGGTCGAGCGTCTACGGACAAGCTTGCGCGTCACGCTCCGAGTCAGCTCGAGCGTGGCTCGAGCGTGGGCTCAAGCGTGCCGAGCGGTGGCTGCTTCGCCCAGACCGAGCTCCTCGATGGCGATCTCGCGCATGCGGAACTTCTGGACCTTGCCCGTCACCGTCATCGGGAACTCGCTGACTACCTTCCAGTACCTTGGAATCTTGTAGGTCGCGATCTGGCCCGTGCAGAACGCCTGGAGCTTCTCGGCGGTGGTCGCGTCCGCTTCGCCCTCGCGGATGCGGATCCATGCCATGACCTCCTCACCGTACTTGGCGCTCGGCACGCCGATCACCTGTGCCTCGCTGATCGACGGATGCGTGTGGAGGAACTCCTCGACCTCGCGCGGATACACGTTCTCGCCGCCGCGGATGATCATGTCCTTGATGCGTCCGACGATGTTGACGTAGCCCTCCGCGTCCATCGTCGCGAGATCGCCGGTGTGCATCCAACCCGCGCGATCGATCGCGAGCTCGGTGTTGTGGTCGTCGGCCCAGTAGCCGAGCATCACGCTGTAGCCACGCGTGCACAGCTCGCCGCGCTCGCCTCGCGGAACGATGGCGCCGGTCTCCGCGTCGACGATCTTCACCTCGACGTGCGGATGGACGCGGCCCACGCTGCCGACGCGCTTCTCGAGCGGATCGGAGGCGCCCGTCTGCGTCGAGACCGGCGACGTCTCGGTCATCCCGTAGCAGATGGTCACGTCCTTCATGTTCATGCGCGCGACCACCGCCTTCATCACTTCGACGGGGCAGGGCGAGCCCGCCATGATCCCGGTGCGGAGCGTCGACAGATCGAGCTCGGCGAAGCGCGGATGCTCGAGCTCGGCGATGAACATGGTGGGGACACCGTGCAGCGCGGTGCACTTCTCTGCCGCGACCGTCTCGAGCACCGCGAGCGCATCGAAGGCTTCGCCGGGGATGATCATGGCGCTGCCGTGCGTCGTGCAGGCGAGGTTGCCGAGGACCATTCCGAAGCAGTGATAGAACGGCACCGGGATACAGACGCGATCGGCCTCGGTGAGCGCCATCGTCTCACCCACGAACAGGCCATTGTTGAGGATGTTGTGGTGCGAGAGCGTCGCGCCCTTCGGAGCTCCAGTGGTGCCCGACGTGTACTGGATGTTGATGGGGTCATCGAACTGGAGCTCGCTCTCGCGCTTGGAGAGCGCCTCGATCGGCACGGCGGAGCCTGACGCCTCGAATGCCGCCCAATCGAGGTCGAGCACGATCGCCTCAGTGAGCGCCGGGCAGTGATCGCGGACCGCGGCGACCATCGCGACGTAGTCGTTGGTGCGAAAAGCGCGCGCGAGGAACAGAAGGCGCGCGCCTGATTGGTTCAGGACGTACTTCAGCTCCGTCGTCTTGTACGCAGGGTTGATGTTGACGAGGACTGCGCCGACGCGCGCCGTCGCGAACTGGAGGAGCACCCACTCGAAGCGATTGGGCGACCAGATCCCCACGCGATCGCCGGGCTGGAGGCCGCGAGCGAGAAGCGCGCGCGCGATGCGCGTCGTCGCGTCCCAGAGCTCGCGATACGTCGCGCGGTAGCCTTGTGAGCGCACGACGAGCGCGTCGTTGTCCGGGAACCGCTCGGCGATGCGTCGCAGGTTCTCACCGATGGTCTCGCCGAGGAGCGGCGTCGTGCTCGCGCCGTGGGCATAGGAGAGGGCGGGCATGCGCGCATCATAGCCGCATGGCGCCGACCTCGTGCGCGAGCGCACCGAAGCAGTCATTGCATGATGCGACGACCCCGCGCTGCGAGGTGCGAGCGCGGGGCCGCAAATGTCTCAGTCGTAGTCGGGGGACGCCGAGGTCACGACCGCGGTCCCGACCTTGTTGCCACCGAGGTCGATACGTCCTTGCAGACCGGCGAAGACGAACGTGCTCACGGCCGGGCTTCCAATGGCGCTGTTGTTTCCACCGATGTCCTGGAAGAGGAACATCGTGGCGTCCGCGCCGATGACGGGCGCGATGGCGATGTCCGGAGAGAGGCGGACGTCGAAGCCGAGGCGAGCCCGTGCGATCTGCCAACCGTGGACGAGATTCGTCGGCGTGTTCGCGACGCTCGGCACGAGCCAGAGACCGCGGTAACCCGAACCGAGCTCGAGCCACGGATCGAGGCGTGTGTAAGGCGCCATGTGGTACTGCCCGGCGATCGTCGCCGTCGCGCCGCGAGCTGCGCTGGACGCCTGCGCGTTGAGCTCCTGGTACTGACCGCCGATCGAGAGCGCGAAGTGCGGATCGATGCGATATCCGGCGGACGCGTCGACGCCGATTCCTTCGTGAGCCACCGAAGGCATGCCGACGCCCGAGCTGAGATTGCCGAAGCCCTGGGTCCAGCCGGTGCCGACCGTGAGCTCCAACGCCTGCGCGGGAGCCGGTACTCCGTGTTCCAGATACGTCCTCTCTGCCGTCTGCGCCCCGGCCAGCGTCGGCGCTAGCAGAGCGAGCGCGGCCACACCAATCCCCACGAGTTGCGCTTTCATGGCGTCCCTCCTTCTCCTTTCGACGCGAGAGCGCCGATGCCGGATTGGACGCATGCGTCGTGCCGCTGGGAGCGACGCTCGCGCTGCGTAGAGAGAGGTCAACGAGGGATCAAGGCGAGCCGCAGAAGCGCTTGATGATCCGAAGGCTCAAGGAGTCGGTGGTGTCGGACATCTGGGCGAAGCACGCGCTGACGTCGGCGGTGCACTTGGCCTTGAGGCCGTCGACGATCGGCTTGCACTCGGTGCTGCGCGCCTCCGTTGCGCACGCAAAGTACTCGCTGCCGATGCATTGTTGGCCGCATGTATATTGCAAGCATGCGGTGTAATCGGCGAGGCCTTGGCCGCAGCCCATGGTCGTGGTGTCGGAGTTGGCGAGGGCACCGCAGCCCGCTTCGTTGAGCCGGAGGGACCCGCCTCCGAGGATGATGGGTCCCCATGCTGCCGCGGTGGCGTCGCTCTCGATGCACGACTTGCACGAGGTGCCGCCGTCGGTGAGCGCGGCGCAGGCCGAGGTCTTTCCGTTCCTGCAGTCGACGTACTGCTGGATCTCGACGTCGGTGCACAGACCTTGGTTGGCGCCGGTGGGCGGCACGTACGTGGCCTTCGGCATGCCGGCGGCGCTGGTCGGGTGGCACTTGCCGTCGGGCACAGGAGCGTCCGCGGCGTCGACGTTCGCGACGATGGCTGCCTCGGGCAGCGTGCCCGTGTCGGGATCGGCGGTCGCCGAGTCGGCGCCTCCGTCGAAGGGGACGTCGACGATCGTGGTGGTACTGCAGGCGCTGACGACGGCGAGTGAGACGGGCGCGGAGCCAAGGACGAACAAGGAGAGAAGGCGTGAGAGCTTCATCGAGCCGCGCGCAACGCAAGGTGCAGGCCATGCACGATCCACCATGATTGTAGGACGATCGTGGGTCGCCGTGCCTTCTCGCACGGCGGCATGTCTCGACCTGGCACAAGTTCCGGCACATGCGGGCGCAGTCGCGGTGCGGGTGGCGAGGCCGCGGTGGACTGGAATGCGGGCGTCGGGCGTGGCACGCTCGGGGCGTGTCGCTTCGTCGCGAGAGCCGTCGCATGAGCCGTGTCTTCAGCGCGCTGGTCCTGACGCTCGGGCCGGCAGCGCTGATCCAAGCATGCAGTGACGCGGTGACGAGCGCGACGATCCCGATCGCGGATGCGACGGCGGAAGGCGACGGCTTCACGCCGACGAACGACGGCAACGTCGACGACGACGTGGTCGATGCGCAGCTCCCGCCGATCGATGCAGTCTGCACGTTGGTCGCGGAGATGCGCGATGCGGGTCCCGATGCGGACGCCGATGCCGATCCCGGATGTCGTTACGTCCTGCCGTGTGGCGTGCCGGACGGTTCGGGCTTCCACGTCGAGGGCTGCGGTCTCTATGCGGGCCCGTCGTCACAGCCCGATTCGGCGCTCGGGTGCTGGGTGCCGGAAGGCATGGGATGCACGTCGGACGCGTACGTCCCGGCGGCGAACGGCTCGCTGACGTTCGACTGCCTCGACTGCTTCGGCGGTTCGGGCCGGCGGCCGCCGGGTTTGCTGCCGCCGCGATCGGGCCGCGCGCGAGCACGTTCCGGATCGGAGTCGAGCTCGGCGCTCGGGATGTACTTTGCACGTATGGCGTACGACGAGGCGGCGAGCGTCCATGCGTTCGCGGGCCTCGAGGCGGATCTGGTGCGACTCGGAGCGCCGCCCGAGCTGATCGCGGCGGCGGCGCGTTCGGCGAGTGACGAGGTCCGTCATGCGCGGATGATGTCGCGTCGAGCGCGTGCGTGTCGTGGCGCGGCGGTGGCACCGGCGGTACCGCGAGTTCGCCGGCCGCGTGCGGAGCGTTCGCTGGAGTCGATTGCGCGCGAGAACGCGGTCGAGGGCTGCATCCACGAAACGTTCGGCGCGCTGCAGCTGCGGTGGCAAGCGGCCCATGCGCGGACGGCGTCGGACCGCCGCCTGTTCGCGCGCATCGCCGCCGACGAAACACGTCATGCCGCGCTCTCGTGGCTGGTCGCGCAATGGGCGGAGCCGCTGCTGGATGCGCGAGCGCGCAAGCGCGTCGCCGCCGCGAGATCGCGAGCGACGCGGGCGCTGCGCGAGAAGTTGGCGCGATCGACGGGAGGTTTGCTGGATCGCGAGGTGGGGAGGCCGTCGGCGCGCGATGCAGTGAAGCTGCTCGATGGGTTGGCGGCGAGCCTTGGGGGAGAGGTGAGCGCGGCGGGGTAGGCGGCGGCGGTGGGCCTGAGTACGCGGCGAGCTTCGCCTGCTGCGCGGCCGTCGGGACACGATGCGCGACAGCCCGGGGGCGTGAGTCTCGCGAAGTGCGGGCTCGGCGCGCAGGGCCCATCCAGTCGGCGACGTCTCGCGTTCGGGCTCGGGCTCGCGTCCGTCCTCGCGTCCGCGTCCGTCCCGCATTCGCATTCACGGCGAGCTCGTCGCGCCGCGTCCGCCCTCGCGTCTCGCGTCCGCCCTCGCGTACCGCGTCCGCGCTCGTGTCCTGCGCCCGCCCTGGCGTCCCGCGCCCGCCCTGGCGTCCGCGTCTGCCCTCGCGTCCCGCGGTCTGATCCTCGCGTCCTCGCGTCCCGCAATCCTGATTGATCGCGTCCTCGTGTCCCGCGTCCGCGGCGGGCTCGTCGCACCGCTTCCGCTTCCGCGTCCGCGTCCGCGCTCGCTTCCGCGTCCGCCCTTGGCGTCCCGCGCCCGCCCTTGGCGTCCCGCGCCCGCCCTGGCGTCCGCGTCTGCCCTCGCGTCCCGCGTCCGCGCTCGTGTCCTGCGTCCGCCCTGGCGTCCCGCGCCCGCCCTGGCGTCCGCGTCTGCCCTGGCGTCCCGCGGTCTGACGCGCGTCCTCGCGCCGCAATCCTGATTGATCGCGTCCTCGTGTCCGTCCGCGGCGGGCTCGTCGCACCGCTTCCGCGTCCGCGCTCGCTTCCGCGTCCGCGCTCGCTTCCGCGTCCGCGCTCGCTTCCGCGTCCGCGCTCGCTTCTGAGGCGCCCTCGCTTCCGCTTCCGCCCTCGCTTCCGCTTCCGCTTCCGCCCTCGCACAACGCTCGCGCGTCGTTACGACGCAGACTGGCCCCCGCGGAGCGCGTCGTCACACCGGCCCACGGAATTTCCTGCTGATTTTCGTGAGCGCGCCTTGCATTTTTACCGATCGAAACTAGTATTGCCCCTACCAGAAATGAACATCCGGCAGCACGTGTGGGGGGCCGACCCCACGATCGTGAAGGCGCGGCGGGCTCGTCGTAGTCGGCGGCGTCCGGGCGACGTGCGGCCGCCGAAGCTGCGCGTGCCGCTGCCCGCGAAGGGCGAGCAGCTCACGTTTGCCGATGCGAAGACGCTCGGCGGGCCGCGTCCCGGATCGGGCCGCAAGGAAGGGCATCGGCCGAAGGTCCGTCACCGCACGCGGCCGGCGCATCATTACGACAACCCCGTCCATGTCACGATGCGACGCGCGAAGGGGCTACCGAGCTTCCGCGTCGATCGCCTTCATAGCCTACTCCGCGAGGCGATCCGCGCGACTCGCCGCGACGGCTTTCGCATCGTCCATTACTCGATCCAGAACGACCACCTGCACATGCTGGTCGAGGCGGACGACGCGACGCGACTCACCAACGGCATGAAGAGCTT